>JANYFX010000028.1 GCA_025359585.1 Rhizobacter sp.
GCCCGGCGCCTTGGCGACGAAGGCACGTGAGGGCGACCGCTCGGCATCGAACCAGACGCTGAAACGGCGCACGTCGGCGCTGCGATGGAAGGCGAACATCAGCTCGTAATTCAGGAACAGGCTGCGGCTGTCGAGGTTGGCTGAGCCGGCCAGCGCCAGCACCTCATCGAAGACAGCGAGTTTGGCGTGCATCATCCCTGGCACCAGCCAGATGCGCCCACCCGCCTCGGCGAGTGCGCGCAAAGCGCGGCCGCGCGCCCAATCGGACAGGCGGTGGTTGGAGCGTGCGGGCATCAGCAGATCGACCGCCACGCCGCGCCGCGCGGCCATGCACAGCGCCATCAGCAGCGCCGGTTCGGGCACGAAGTAAGGTGTGGCCAGGACGATGCGTTCGCGCGCCCGGTAGGCGGCCGTGACGAGCAAGGCGTGCAGCGTGTCGTCGGTCTGGTCGGGGCCGGAGGCGACGAGTTGCGCGCCATCCGGCGACTCGGGGGCGACGGGCTGCAAGCGGCCGGGCGCCTGGCCACGCGCGAATGCCCAGTCGTGTTCGAAGAGTGCCTGCGCCTGCAGGACCAAGGGACCGCGCAGGTCGAAGCTCAGGTCGCGCCACGGCGCCTTGCCGGGCGCGCCTTCGAAGTACTCGCCGGCCAGGTTGCGCCCGCCGCTCCAGACGCGACGCGACTCGAAGGCCGCATCGGCGACGAGCAGCTTGCGGTGGTCGCGCAGGTTGGTGCGGCCTTTCAGCGGCGAGTGCAGCGGCGGCACGAACAGCGTGACCAGGCCGCCGCAGTCGCGCAGCGGTTTCAGGTCGGGCCGCCCGCCCATCAACCGGCCCAGGCCGTCGAGCATCAGGCGCACCTTCACGCCGGAACGGGCTTTCACGCACAGGCGCTCGATGACCTGCGTGCCGAGCGGGTCGTCGCCGAGGATGAAGGTGCACAGGTCGATCGTGTGCTGCGCGCTGTCTATCACCTGCCACAGCGCGGCGAGTGCCTCGTGGCGGTCGGCATGCAGGTGCAGCGCGTGGTACGCCGCAGGTGCGGGCTGGCCGAGCGCCAGCGTGGTCTGCACCGCCCACGAGCCTTCGACTGCAGGGGCTGCCGGGTCAGGGGCCACGAGCGCCAGGCGGTTGCGCGGGCGCGCCTGCTTGCGCGAGCCGAACGTCAGAAAGGCCGGCAGCGCCACATAGGGCATCAGCAGGATGAACAACACCCACGCGATCGCCGCGCTCGGGTGGCGGCGCTGGTGCAGCATGTGCGAGGCGATCACGTAGAGCAGCAAGGCCACGACCGTGGCCAGGCCGTGCAGCGTGAGCCAGTAGGCGGTCGACAGGCCGGGGAACATGGGGCGGACCTTAGCGCATGACGCGTGGGGCCTCTTTCACGGGGCCTCAAGTTCCGCTCCGTGTGGCCGAGAACGAGCATGGAGGCGTGCCAACCGTTCGCCCGTGGAAGGAGGCGCCCACGCCATGACCGAGAACTCGACAGCGGAGGTCAACCCGCATTACCTGGAACACGTCGTCGCCACGGCCGAAGCGCATGAAGTTGTCGTCACCGAAGACATCGTCACCGACACGGCCGTCAAGCTGCTCGCCAAGGGCGCACGCATCGACGCCCAGACCTGCGACCGCCTGTTGCAGCACAAGTTGCAGCGGCCCCTGGAGGAATGCACGCAGGTGGTCGGGGGCGTTGTTGCCGGGCAATTCGAGTCGATCGGCCATGCGCTGCTCGACAAGCACGCGCTGCTCCAGGCGCTGTGCACGACGGAACGTGCGCGCCATGCCCCGGCGTCTGTTGCGGCTGCCTCGCTGAGCTTGCCGATGCAGGCGCTTTTGACGATCTATGCCAAGAGCCGGCCTGACCGCCTCGATCACGCCGTGGGCGTGGCCATGCTTGCGCTTTCACTCGCGCGCCGGCTGCTGCCTGGCGAAATCGACCGTCATCGCGCGCTGGTGCTCGCCGGGCTGCTGCACGACGTGGGCGAGCTCTACATCGACCCGGCGCACCTCCAGCCCGGCGCGCGGCTCGATGCAGCGTCCTGGCGCCACGTCGCCATACATCCGCTGGTCGGGCATCGGGTGCTTCTTGACCTGCCCGGCGCCGGCCCGCAGGTCGCCGGAGCGGTCTTGCTGCACCACGAACGGCTCGACGGTTTCGGCTATCCGCAAGGGCTGGGTGGCGATGCCTTTTCGGTCGATGGTGAAATCGTTGCCGCGGCCGAGTGGCTGATGGCGCTCGCGGAACACGAGGCATCGCCGC
>JANYFX010000083.1 GCA_025359585.1 Rhizobacter sp.
AATCAAATGGGTCGGCGACGCATTTATTTGGTGGAGCGAGTCGACGAGATTGAGCGAGATTGAGAAGTCTGAGGGTATAGGAATTTCAAACGCCCTTTTCACTATTTCCGAACGTATCCGATGAAGCGCGAGCGGTCAAACCAAAAACGGAAGGTGTTAGTGGAACGCCTGCATCATTTAGGTTCCATTGATCGTTACCAAGACCAGATGGTTGCGTTCAAGCGTGATTCAGCGCAAGCCAGGCTGGATTGGGCCGCACCCACTTTGGATGATGTGGAGTTTTTACACCTCGACACGATCCTGGGTCGCGTTGTAGATGACTTGGCAAAAATAAATGGTCTGACTTACCACGCAGTCCGTGAGTCGATCAGGAGGCGTAACGTTCTTCAAGCGCATGTTGCACACTCGATGGAGGTGACTTGTGAATAGATCTATTCGATCTGAAAGAGAAATCGACATCAATGGCAGCACGGTTGTAGTTTACGGTGGCAATCGCAGCGATACCGTTTGTGCTGAAATCTTGGGTGATGGCGCACAGTGCCCTGCGCGATGCGGTAGTGGGCAGCGGCCGCTTGCAGTGGCGTCATCATGTCATCCGGATCGGTGACGCCACCGGCCAGAGTGGTCTGGCCATCCGCTTCGACAAGATGACCAGAGCGTGTCAGCCGCCGCGGGATACGCGTGGTGATCTTGCCCAGTAACGCTTCCAGTGCGCCGCGGGTGGGCGCACCGCCTGGGTGGAAGATGGGTAAGGCGGCGACGACTGCAGGCGGTCTCTCGCTTGGCGCGCCTGGGGTGCCTGCGCGACTCTCGTTGCCGTTCCGATACGCCCCATCAAGCACCAGCGCATGCAGGTGGCTGTTCAGGTTGGCGGCTGAGCCGAAGCGCTGAATGAGGGTGGCAGCATCGGTGGCAGCCTGATCGCGCTTGATGCCGGTCTGGTTAATGCGAAACGTGGCAATCGCCCGATGGATGATCTGCAATACTGGCGCGAGTAATTCGGGGTGGACGGCAAAGAGGTTGCGTAGGGGAATCGGGAACGAGAGCGCCCACTGGCGCACGTACCGATGCAGCCTACGCCGCCCTCGGGCACCAGCACCCGGTGCTGGAACGCTTTGGACTATTGTCATTTGGTGCCCACTCCAATGACGATGAATATGTGTTGGTAGACTCGATCGTACCGCGTCTTTATCTGGCCACACGCTTGATTATGGATGTCTCGCGAGGCAAGGCAATTACGCAACAGTAACGACCATTAAGTGCCACGGCGGCAGATGTAAATTTTTGTTAATTTGCAGGGGATTAACAATTTGTACATTGCGCAACACTGGTTTTATGCGCAACACTAGCAGCGTAAACAATACAAAAAAATTAATTAGTCGCTCTTAAGCAAGATTGAGCAAGATCGCGATGCACACTTCATTGAGCAAGATCGCGATGCACACTTCACACTCGCTACGGTATGTTTTGGATGGTCTCAGATGCAGGCCGTGGGCAAGGTGAACCACAACCATATAGGGGTAGTCATGTTGAACATTTCATATCATTCCTGGCGCATCGCCGTCATGTTGGCCGTGCTTTCGCTCAGCACATCGGCATCGGCTGAACTAAACATAGCGGGTTCAGATACGCTCGAATCATATTTCCAATACGCACTAACGCAATACGCTCGTGGCCCTGGCGCTGGTGTGCCAGTCAAAGCAGATTATAAAGGCACGTCTAGTGGCTTCAAGGCTTTGTGCGAGGGGCGCGCAACCATCATCCCAGCGTCATCCAAGCTAGAGGGCGATGCCCTAAACCGCTGCGTGACAGCCAAAATAGCCATTGTTGAGCTGCCTGTTGCATTTGACGCCATTGCCGTCATTGCGCATCCGTCACGCAATAGCATGAGTGAACTCAGTATGGCCGAGTTGAAAACCATCTTTTCACCAGAAAATACGGGCAAGGTTACAAGTTGGGCGCAAGTGCGGAATGGCTTTCCAGATGCGCCACTTTCGGTCGCCTCGTTGGATGTCAAATCTGGCACCAATTCGTTCTTTGGTGAAAGAGTTCATGGCATGAAGGGGTTTGTCAGATCCGATGCTAGAACAAGCGCTAATCACGCCGATATCATCAACATAGTTGCGGCAGACCCTAATGCAATTGGTTTTGTATCACTTGGCGCGCTCACCGACAGCAAAGCCAACGTCTGGAAAATTCCAGTTAATTTCGGCAAAGGCGCAGTCGTACCCAGTAAAGAAACAGTGCTCAATGATCGCTACAGCACATTGTCACGCGTGCTCTACATCTATGTTGCCAAATCAGCGCTTAACGAACAAGATGGTCACGCCAGCACATTTTTATTGTGGCTGCTTGAACGTGGTGCAAAACTCGCGACGCACGAAGGCTTTGTACCGCTGATCGATCAAAACTATGCCGATAATATCAAGCGGGTGAAGGCAAAATGATGGGCTCATGATGGCATTTGCAATGCGTTGATGTGCACCATTCCCGCCTTAGGGAAGGCTTGAGCGAGTGTGTGTTCAGTTTGTGTTCAGTGTAGTGCTTCGCTTTTCTTGGAACATAAAAACGCCCACTTTTCACCGATTCGCCATTGCAAATGCTCGCAATAGCCAGCCATTGCTGTGCTTCTTGATTCGACAAAAAATGGACATTTTTAGTAGTTCCAATCTGCGCGAAGCACTACTCTAGTTTGTTTACAGTTTTTGTTTGGTGCTTGTGCAGTGTGTTTTTATCGCGAATCTGCCAATCTACGAAGTGTGATGGGCGAGGAAGATAAAAACAAATAGTGACAACGCATCATAAGCGCCAATTTCCCCCAGCGTACCTTGGGGTTTCCAGCATCTATGATCGAGGTAAGGCCTGATCGCGCTTGATGCCAGTCTGGCCAATGCGAAACGTGGCAATCGCCCGATGGATGATCTGCAATACTGGGGCGAGTAATTCGGGGTGGACGGCAAAGAGGCTGCGCAGGGGAATCGGGAACGAGAGCGCCCACTGGCGCACCGGTACTTTCGGGATAACATGATCCACCAGGTGGGCCGCCGCCTTGGCCATGCGCCGCGTGCCGCCCAAACTGCCACTGCGGCGCATCCATCA
>JANYFX010000115.1 GCA_025359585.1 Rhizobacter sp.
TGGCGAAGAAGTACCTGTCGGGCAAGGCCTCGGGCATCCTGACCTTCGGCGTGAAGAGCGCCCCCGGCAAAGGCCGCGAGGCCGGGGCGCGTTTCCTCGACGCGCTGCAGTTGTTCACACGGCTCGTGAACATCGGCGATGCGAAGTCGCTCGCCACGCACCCGGCCTCGACCACGCATCGACAGTTGTCGCCGGCCGAGCTCGACAAGGCCGGGGTCAGCGAAGACACGGTGCGCCTGTCGGTCGGCATCGAACACATCGACGACCTGCTGGCCGATCTGGAGCAGGCGCTCGCGGCGGTGTGATCTCGATGATCCAGGGCGCGGTGTGCTCAGAGCAACGACTCTGGAACGAACAGCGAGATCAGCCACAGGCGCAGCCGCTCCCAGATGTTGAACTCGGGGTCCGCGTCGAGTGTCTCGCTGCGGCCCTCGCCCAGCAGAGCGACCCATTGCAGGCTGCGGCCATCGGGCTTGAGGCGAACCTGGTACGAGCCGCGCACGTCGGCGCGTTCCCTGGAGTTGAACGACGCCAGGATCTCGCGTGCCAGTTCGGGGCTGCGGACCAGCAGCAGCATCTCGGTGTTGGTGGTGGCCGAGCGCTGGTCGAGGTTCATCGAGCCGAGCAACACCGTGCGGCGGTCGATCAGGGCCATCTTGGCGTGCAGTTGCGCCCGCGACGCGCCGAAGACGCGGCTCGTCGTTTCGTCACGCCGCACCTGCATGGCGCTGACTTCGTAGAGTTCGACGCCCATCTGCAGCAGCGGCACCCGATAGCGCTCGTAGGCCAGGCTGGCCTGCGGCTCGTCGGTGGCCCCCAGCGAGTTGGTGATCACGCGCACCGCGATGCCGAACTTGCGCGCCTCGCGCAGGCCGGCCAGGCCGCTCTCCCCGGGGATGAAGTACGGGGAAAACAGCATCAGTTCCTCGCGCGATTCGCGAAAGCTCTGGAGCGCAAAACCGTACGTCGTTCCGGCCATGCTGCCCGGTACGCGATCGAGCTTGGCCGGCGTGTCGGCGAAGACCGTCGCTTCGGCGCCGATCAGGTCGGCGAGGCCGTCGGCCAGCAACGGGTCGAACCGGGGCGTGGGGCGGCCGCGCCAGCTGGACGGCGCAGCGACGGGCGGGTCGATGTTCAGCGTTGCGGACTCGAAGCGCGCGCGCAACACGGGCGCCGGCTCGTCGGTGGCGGCCAAGGACGCGATGTCACGCACCTGTGCGCTGTTCCAGTAGCGGTCGAACACGGCCGCCAGGTCAGGCAACACGGCGCCGACGGCCAGCACGTCGAAGTCGATGAAGTTCGCGCCGGCGTCGCGCCAGAAATAACCATCGGCCAGGTTGCGCCCGCCGACGATCGCCATCGCGCCATCGACGATGAACAGCTTGTTGTGCATGCGGTGGTTCAGGCGCCGGAAGTCGCCAGCCATCTGCATCCAGCGCCCGACGCTGCTGCCACGCGCTCCTGCAAAGGGGTTGAACAGGCGCACCTGAGCCCCGTCCTGGGCCGCCAGGCCGAGCAGCAGTTCGTCCATGCCCGCGGTGTAGAAGTCGTCGACCAGCAAGCGCACGCGCACCCCGCGCTGCGCGGCGTCTCGCAACTCGCGCAGCACCTGGCGGCCCACGGTGTCGTCGGCCAGCTGATAGACCTGAAGGTCGATCGAGGCGCCAGCCTGGCGGATCAGGCTCAGGCGGGCATCGAGCGCGAGGCTGGGGTGGGCGAGGCTCAGCACGCCGGTCGAACCATGGCCCCGAACGCGTTCGACCGCCCGGGCCGCGATGGCGCCCAGCGGTGTGTCCGCGCTGGCCGCGATGGCCAGGGTCGGCGGTGGGGTCTCGGCCAGCGGCGGCAGGCTGGCGCATCCGCCGAGAAGCAGGGCCAGCAGCAGTGGGGCCAGGAGAGGCCAAGGCAACAAGGGCAAACCGAAGCTCATGGGCGACGATTTTCTGCGCGACAGCCTTGGCTTGCAATCGCGCCCGGCAAGCAGCGTACGGTGCGTGCACCAAGTTGCCGCCGAGCACATCAGCGCAGGGTCTATTCAGAGTTTCTTGAGTGTCTTCTCAAAGAACTTCACGACTTCCGAATCGAAGCCGACATGAAACGCTGCCCGAGCGAAGCCCGCCGAGCTCGTGCCAATTGGAATGTCGGCATCTACTGCGGTCGGCGCGGCATGAACTGGCCACGCGTGTGAGCGCGGCGCAGCAACAGCGCGGCCGCCACGGCCCACACCAGCAGCGCCGTGGCCGAGGCTTCGATGCCGTAGGCGCCGCCGCCGAGCCACTCCGGGCCGGTCATCGAGCCGTGCAGCCAGCCCTTGGCCTCATGGCCCGACACCGGCACCGAGAACACCGCCGAGAACAGGTAGTTCCAGGCGAAGTGCATGCCGATCGGCAACCACAGGCGCCGGCTCAGCTGATAGGCGGCGCTGAAGGCGAGTGAAGCAGCCGCTGTCACCAGCACGCCCATCAGGTTGATGTCGCCGGGCAGGTGGCCGACCACGAAGAGCACCGTCGTGAGCAGCAGCGCCCGCCGGCTGCCCCAAGCCTGCTCCGCGATGCGGAAGATCACGCTGCGGATCAACAGTTCCTCGAACACCGCGACCAGAAGCATCTCGGGGATCTGCTTGATGAGTGGAAAGCTGTCGCCAAAGCCCTCGATTCGGTAGGCACCCAGGGCCCACAGCGGCACCAGCGTGAGCAAGGCCAGCAGCAGGCCCAGCCCGGCGCCCCCGGTCCATTCGGCCAGCGCGCCGGATGCGCCCAGCTCGGTGACCGCACGCCGCTCGACCCGGTTCACGTAAGCCCGGTAACCCAGCGCACAGGCGAGCGCCCCCGCCAGGTTGGGCCAGGGGATGCGCGTGTCCTTGGGCAGCAGGGCTTCCATCAGAGCGAAGCTCAATGCCATGGCCACGAAGATCGCCAGCGATGCGGCCAGCATGCGCCCAAGCGGGTGGCGCAGCACCCGGCGCCACCGTTTGCCAGAGGCAGATTCGGTCGGCCGAGGAACGGTCTGGGTGTCAGTCATGGTGAATGCGCGACTTTGTTCGCCGCGTGTGTTGAGTCAGGCTGCCCGAGCCTAACGAGATGTCGTCTGCGGCGGAAGGCGCATCATTTGCACTCGTTGAACGCATCGCGCGCCACGTCTGGAGCGCCGCGCCTGGAGTGACAACTTGTCCCGACCTGATCTCAACCTGCTGTTCACCCTTGACGTGCTGCTCGCGGAAGGAAACGTCGCGCGCGCTGCGAGGCGCTTGCGCCTGAGCCCGTCAGCAATGAGCCGAGCCCTTGCGCGGCTGCGCGAAGCGACTGGAGATCCGCTGCTCGTGAGGGCGGGTCGCGGTTTGGTCGCATCGCCCAGAGCGCTCGAACTCCGCGACGCCGTCAGTCGACTCGTTCATGACGCCGAAGCTGCCCTTCGGCCTGCCGACAAACTGGATCTCCGGCAACTTGACCGAACCTTCACGCTGCGGGCCAGCGAGGGCTTGGTGGAGAACTTCGGAGCCGCACTGCTGGCCCGCATTGCGCAAGAGGCTCCCAGCGTTCGTTTGCACTTCCTGCACAAGCTCGACAAGGACAGCGGGCCGATGCGCGACGGGTCCGTCGATCTCGAAACGGGCGTGGTGGACAAGGCCATCGGACCGGAAGTGCGCACACAGGCATTGTTTCGGGATCGCTATATCGGCGTGGTGAGAGCGGGGCACCCGCTGACCGAAGGGAAAGTGACGCTGGCTCGCTTTGCGGCAGCAGAGCACGTGCACATTTCTCGTCGGGACAACGACAAGAAGCCCGTCGACAACGCCTTGGCGGCCTTGGGGCTGGAGCGAAAGGTCACAACGACCGTCGGAGGCTTTTCCGCTGCACTGGCGTTGGTTCGTGCCACCGATCTCGTCGCCTGCGTTCACGAGAGGCACACCGGCAATCTTTACGCAGGAATGCACAGCTTCGACATTCCGCTGGCCATCGCGCCGTTCACGGTTTCACTGCTTTGGCATCCCCGCCTCGATGGCGACATCGCGCACCGCTGGCTGCGTGGATGTGTGCGGGATGCCTGCGGCGCGGAGGACCTGGTCTAGACAAGCGTCTGGCGTCCGTGCCCACGGCTTTGGTCTGCGTGCGGACCGCTGCTGCTTCGACCGCAAGACGCTCACGAGTCCGGCCGCCAGCGTCAGCGCCGCTGCTATCCCGAGTCCGACTTTCGGTGCCTCGCTGGCAGGTGCCATCGTGAACAGCAGGCTCGTGATGACGCCCCCCGCGGTCTGGCCGGTCAACCTGGCGGTGGCCTGCATGCCGCCGGCCGCGCCACTTCTTTCGCGCGGTGTCGAAAGCAACATGTTCCGGTTGTTCGGCACCTGGAAGAGACCGAATCCCAAGCCGCACAGCATGGTGAGCAGCACCAGCGGCGAGAGGCTGTCTTGCCCGGGCCAGAGTGCGATCGATGTGAGGCCGATGGCCAGAAATACGCCACCTGCGGCGCACAGCCGTGCGGTCGGTGTGCGGCTGGCGAGGCGGCCCGCCAGCGGCGCGGCGATGGCAACAGTCAGTGGCCAGGGTGTCATGTACAAGCCGGTGCTCAGCGTGTTCTGTCCGAGCCCGTGCTGCAAAAGAAACGGCAGCGACAACAAGCCGATGGTCACGCCGGCAAAACAACAAATCGATGCGATCACTGAAATGCGAAAGGACGCGTCGCGCAAGAGGTCGAGTGGGATCAGCGGTACGTCCTGCTGCCTCCCTCGTCGAATCAGTGAGGCCAGGCTGAGGGCCGCGAGGGCGAGCAGCACCGCCGCGAGCGCGGGTTCCGAAATCAGCATCTCGGCGCCGAGCACCAGCGACGCGAATGCCGCGCCATTCAGCGCCACGCTGAACCGATCGAGCGGGCGTGCAGTGCCAGCGATGCGCGGCAGCGCGCGTGTCGCGAGAAGCACCGCTGCGCCGAGGGGCAGATTCAACGCGAAGAGCCAGGGCCAGCTTGTGACCGAAAGGATCACCGCGCCGACTGTCGGACCAGCGGCAGAGGACAACGCCACCGCGAGCGCGTTCCAGCCGATGGCGGCGCCGAGCCGATGCTGAGGAACGATCAGGCGCAGCAGCGCAATCCCGAGCGCCATGACGGCGGCGGCGCCCAGCCCCTGAAGGAAGCGCGACGCGACGAGCCAAGACAGAGAGGGCGACACTGCGCACAACACGGACGCGGTCGTGAACAAGCCGATGCCCATCGTGAAAACGCGACGATGGCCGAGGCTCTCGCCCAGCGCCGCACAGGGCAACAAGCCCATCACGAGCGCGGTCTGGTACGCGGTGATGATCCAGACCGAGGCGGCCGGCGTCACATGCAGCGAGTGGGCGATCGTCGGAAGCGCCACGTTGGCGATGGCCGTGTCCAGCACGGCGAGCACCATGGCGGCCAGCACGGCAGCAATCGCGGCTGTGCGCCGCCGCCCCGGAAGGCCTGCGACCGAAGGCGAAAGGAACGGCGGCGCCAGGCGGCCACCCCTGTCCGGGCTCACGGAACCGATCATGGCGAACCCACGGTCCACACACCGTCCCGCTCGACGTACCTCGTCACGCGATGCTCTTCCTGGTCCTCCTTCTTCAAATCGCGCTCCGTAAATCGGAACAGCAGCGCGGGCCCGGTGATGCAGCGTGTGTCGTGAATGTCGCCAGGCAGGTAAACCTGGACCTGACCGGGTCGGACCAGCGTCGAGTTCCTTTTCACCAGCCGACTCTTGCCGTCGGAGCCTTCGATCCGCGCATACGTCCCCATCTCGATTTCACCTTGCTGGATCGCATAGATGACCCAGCCCCGGCCGTGGTCGTGAGGCGGTCGGTACAGACCGGCATATTCCGTGTGCGCCAGGAGCACGAACCCCTTTTCGGGGTCTCTGTAGAGTTCCTTGTTCGCGGGGCCTTCCTTGCGCAACGCAGCCAACCAGTCCTCGGTCGCTGGAGTTTCGAGAAGTTGCTCGAGGTGCGCGCGACAAGCAGCGACCACTTCAGTGCTGAGAGGTCCCCACACCGATTTGATCCCCTCGATCGAGGTGTCGAAAGTATTGCGAGCCATGAGCCATGTCCTTCAGTTCCGTTCGCACAAAGACTGTTCGAACGCCCGTGAAGAAGATAGTCATTCGTCCCTGGCTGCGGAAGGCGCTGCAGTTGCACTTTGTGGATGCGCGCGGCGCCATGCCACCACGGAACAGGCAGTCGTTGCCTGTCCGGCACGAGGTGGCGCACAGGCAGGCCGCCGGCCAGAGAATGTCAACGCGCGCTTCGGCTCATGCAAGGAAATTTCTCTCGGGCGGCGCCCGCATTCAGACCACGAAGAAGTGGTGTGTGCCGTCGCGGCCGAGCTGTTCGACCAGACCGAACTCCCAGTCGAGGTAGGCCTGCATCGCGGCAGCGGCGTTGTGTGTGCCTTCGTAGGGTCTTTGGTACCGGTCGACGCGCTTCGACAGCAGACGCTTGTCACCGTTTTCGACCGGCAGGCCGGCGGCCACCCACGCGGCAGTGCCCCCTTCGAGCACCCAGACCTCGCCGGTCGTCAGCGCCTCGATGTCGTTCGCCGCGAAGCGCGCCAGCAGGCCAGAGCCACAGGTCAAGACGATGCGCCGCGGCGCGCCGAGGCGTGGCAGCAAGTCGGGCAGTTGCGAACGAATGGCGAACCACGCGCCGGGCACGTGGCGTTTGACGTAGCTGGCGCTCGCGGTCAGGTCGATCACGGTGGCCTCCTGTGTCGCGATCCAGTCGGCCAACGTGGCCGGCGTGACGCGGCGCACCTCGGGCGGCAGCGGCTGCGGTGCCTGGTCGGGGCCGGTCTCGAGCGCAGCGGCCGAAAGCGGCGGCGCGTCGAGCACCGCCACCTCCCACCCCATCTGCGCGAGCCACGACGCCGCCATCGGCGCGCGCACGCCGTCGTCGTCGGTCAGCACGATGCGCGCGCCGCGCACCGGCGCGTGCACGTCGGTCTCTTGCACGAGCTGGCCACCCGGCGCGCTGCGAAAGCCGGCGCGGTGGCCGGCCGCGTATTCCTCGGGCGTGCGCACGTCGAACAGGCAGGTGGTGCGCTGCGTTTCCTCTCGCCACTGCGCGAGCGTGGTGGCGTCGGTCCAGGCCACGCCCGCCCGCCGCGCCACGTCGACGGCCGCGCTGCGTGCCGCTTCGTGATGCGCAGCGCTCACCCCAGGACCGATGCGCCGCGCCGCGCCGTGCTCCAGCGCCTGGCCGGCGAGCGTCCAGCCGATGGTGCCGTTGCGCAGCGCGGCCACCGGATTGGGCAGGCCGGCGTTGACGAGCGACTGCGTGCCGATGATGCTGCGCGTGCGGCCGGCGCAGTTGACGATCACGCGCGTGGCCGGATCGGGTGCGAGTTCGCGCGCACGCAGCACCAGTTCGCCACCGGGCACGCTGGTCGAGCCCGGGATGTTCATGGTCTGGTACTCGTCGAAGCGGCGCGCGTCGAGCACGACTACGTCGGCGTTCTGCGCGAGCAAGGCCTGCACTTCTTCGGCCGACAGCGAGGGCGTATGGCGCTTCGATTCCACCAGCTCGCCAAACGACTTGCTCGGCACATTGACATCGCGGAACAATTCGCCACCACTTTCGCGCCAACCCGCGAGGCCACCATCGAGCACGCTCACGTCGCTGTAGCCGAGCGTTTGCAGGCGCTTGACCGCGCGTTGCGCCAGACCTTCGCCGTCGTCGCTGGCGTTGTCATACACGACGATGCGCGTGTCTCGCCGCGGAATGCGGCCCCAGGCCTCGAGTTCGAGCTTCGAGAGTGGCAGGTTGGCGGCCCACAGCGGGTGCGACTGGGCGAACGGGTCTTCTTCGCGCACGTCGATCAATGCGATCTCGGTGCGGGCGATCAGGGCGGCGCGAACGTCGGCGGTGGAGATGCTGGTCATGTGCCGGATGTTGCCCCAGATCACCTCACGGCTTGGGCGCGTACCAGACGGCATCGACCACATTGATCTTGCGCGGGATGATGCCGAGCGAAAGGAAGGCGTCGGCCAGCTGCTGTTGCTGGGCCGCATGGGCCGGCGTCACCGGGCCGAAGGTGAACTCGGCGCGCCCGAACGCGGTGGACCAGGTCTTGGCGTCGATGCCTGTGGCCTCGGCCGCGAGCGTGGCGAGTTCGTCGCGGTGCTCGCCCGACCAGCGGGTCACCTTGCCGATCTCGTCGAGCACGGCTGACAGCACGGCCGGGTGCTTCGTCGCGAACTCACGTCGCGCGAGGTAGTAAGACGCACTGGCGAGTCGCCGGTCGGAGGTCTCGGCGATCACGCGGGCCTTGTAGTGCTGCTGGGCGATCGCGTAGTACGGGTCCCAGACGACCCAGGCGTCGACCTTCCCGCCGTTGAAGGCGGCGGTCGCGTCGGCCGGCGAGAGGTAGGTGGGCTCCACGTCCTTGAGCGTCAGGCCGCCCAGCGCCAAGGCCTTGATCGCCACGTTCTGCGCACTCGATCCCTTGCCGAAGGCCACCCGCTTGCCCTTGAGATCGGCCAGCGTCTTGATGGGCGAGTCCGCAGGCACCAGCACGGCATGCTGCGCCGACGGTGTGGCCGCGACGTAGACGAGGTCGGAGCCGCCGGCCTGTGCGAACACCGGCGGCGTGTCACCCACCGAGCCGAGGTCGACCGCGCCGGCACCCATCGCTTCGAGCATCGGCGGGCCGAACTGGAACTCGACCCACTTGACGCTGTTCACGCCGAGCGCCTTGAGCCGTGTTTCGATCACCTGCTGCTTGCGCGCCAGCACGAGGGTGGCCGAACCTTTCTGGAAGCCGATGCGGACCTCGCTCGGCAGCGCCTGAGCACGGGCGCTGCCCGCCGTGCCCAGGGTGATGGCCGCCGTGGCGCCGATGGTGGCCGCGAGCAAGCGGCGCTTCAATGATGTCGATTTCATGTTGTGTGTGATCGTTGCAATGGGCCGCAAGGCCAGGTGACGCCTGCCACCCTGTCGACGTAGATTTCCGATGACCGATATGCGCCTCGCGCTTCATCAAATGCCGCCTCGTGTTCCAGCTCGGCTGCTCACCGAACGACATGACCGAGGGCATGCGCCTGAAGGGCGCGGTCGAGGCGCTGCCGGCGCCTGGTGTGCTGCAGGACATTCGAGCCGCTGTCGACTGCGCGGCGAAGGCCGGCAAGGTCGGCATCGTCGGTTATCCCGCTCGAGAGCGTGCTGGCGTTAACGCCTTTTTAACGACGCGCCCTCTACAACCCAGTCTGGAACGAACCTGCGCGATGCACGGCAACGGCAGCGCGCAGGCACCCACTGGCGAATGGAGGGCAGATCATGAATCAGGCGTTGATGAGCGACCGAGCGTGTCTTGTCGCGAACGTGTTGAATTTTTGCAGGCACCTGCGGCTCATGGCGGCCCTGCTCGTGCCCTGGTTGCTGGCGGCGTGCGGCGGCGGCGCCGGTGGTGACGCCACCGCGACCTACACCGTGTCGGTGACCGTGACCGGCCTGAAATCGTCGTACAACGGCATGAGTTTGCGCAACAACGGTGGCGACGATCTCAGGCTGTACAGCGACGGCACGGCCACGTTCAAGACCGCGCTCGCCGGCGGCAGCGCCTATGCGGTCACGGTCTCGTCGCAGCCGACCGGCCCGGACCAGACCTGCACCGTCAGCAACGGCAGCGGCACGATCGGCAGCAGCAATATCACCAACGTCGCGATCGACTGCCCATATGGCACGACCTACGCTGTCGGCGGCACGGTCAGCGGGCTCGCCGGCGGCAGCCTCGACCTTTTGTACAACGCAGACAACGTCAGCCTTCCGTCGGTCATGCAGGTGAGCGCGAACGGCGCTTTCGTTTTCCCGGCCAGCCGCACCAATGCGGTCAAGGGCACGCTCTACGGCGTCTCGATCGCCAACCAGCCCGGCAACCCGGCGCAGACCTGCGTCGTCCGCAACGGCAGCGGCACGGTGGGCAACGCCGATGTCACGGGCGTCGACGTGGTCTGTGGCACCCACACCGTGTCGCTGACGATCACGGGCCTCAGGCAACACTCGGCCCACGGCATCAAGCTGCAGAACAACGGCGGCGACGACCTGACCCGGTTCATCGATGGCACCTACGGCTTCGCCACCCCGGTGGCGGTCGGCGGCGCCTACAACGTGACGATCGCGGCCCAGCCGCAGACCCCCGACCAGACCTGCACCGTCAGCAACGGCAGCGGCACGATCGGCAGCAGCGATGTCACCAACATCGTCGTCAACTGCCCCTACCCGCCCGCCCACGCGGTCGGCGGAACGATCACGGGCCTCACCGGCACGGGCCTCGATCTGACCTACTTCGCCCCGAACCTGGGGGTGCAACTCGGAACGGCGACGATCACCGGAAACAGCTTCGTGTTCGCGGCCAGCGACACCAGCGCGATCAGCGGCACGAGCTACAGCATCAGCGTGCGCGTTCAGCCCAGCAACCAGACCTGCTACTTCACCGGCCCCGGCGCGATCGCAGGCACCTCGTTCGTCAGCGGCACGGTCGGCAACGCCGATGTGACCGACCTCCACCTGACCTGTGGCGCCGTGGGCTCGGTCCTGCCATGCGCGGCGCCGACAGGCGCGGGCACGACCCACGGCAGCGTCAATGCGGCCGAGACCTGGACGGAGGCGGGCAGCCCGCACATCGTGCCCTTCGACATCGGCATCTCGGCGCCGGTGACGGTCCAGGAATGTGCGGTGGTGCGCATCGTGAAGAGCGGCACCATCACGATCAACCCGAGCGGCAGCCTCGTCGCCAACGGCGCTTCGGGCCGGCCGGTCACCATCGAGGCGAAGGTCGCGGGCCAGGCCTGGTCATCGATCCGCAACTTCGGTGGAACCCTGTCGCTGAACCACGCGGTGCTGACAGGCGGCGGCGATCCGCTCAACACCAACCCGGCGTTCGCCGGCGCCTTGCACATGCAAAGCACGACCGGCACCTTCCACGTCGACGATGTCGAGATCGCAGGCTCGCTGAGCCAGGGGGTCTACATCAACAGCGCGGTCGGCTTCGATGCCAGCTCGCAGAACCTGCGCGTGCACGGCTCGGCGGGCTACCCGGTCCACGTCTATGCCCGCGTGATCGGCTCGGTTCCGAGCGGCACCTACACCGGCAACGGCCACGACGCGATCGCCATCGCCGGCGCCGGCGGCCCGGTGGTCGACGACCAGACGATGCACAACCGCGGCGTGCCGTACCACGTCGGCAGCGGACCGGACAGCGGGCGCATGGACGTCAACGCGCAGGTCGAGGGCCAGGTCGCGGTGCTGACCATCGAGCCCGGCGTCACCATCCAGTTCCCGCCCGGCGGAACCCTCAACGTCTACCCCGGAACCGGCAGCGGTGTGGCCAAGGGCGCGTTGATCGCGATCGGCGGTGCGGCAGCCGACCAGAAGATCGTGTTCACGTCCGACCAGGGGCTCGCGTCGAAAGCGGGCGACTGGCTCGGCATCGGCTTCGGTGGCTCGGTCGATCCACGCACCACGATGCAGAACGTGCGGGTCGAGTTCGCCGGTGGCGCCTCGTTCTCGGGCAGCAATTCGTGCCCCTACGCCGGCATCCCCATCAGCGATGCAGCAATCCGCATCTTCGGGCCGCCGCTCAGCCAGTTCATCACGAACACCGAGATCTTTTCGAGCGCACGCTTTGGCATCGACCGCGGCTGGCGTGCCGACCTGCAGCCCGACTTCCTGGCGAGCAACACCTTCACCGCGGTGAGCTCATGCAAAGAGACGACGCCGCGCACGTTCAACGGCGTGTGCCCGGCGACGCCGCTCTGCCCTTGACCCACGGCGCTCCGGCACCACGGACTGCGGTCGAAGGCTGCCCGGCCGCGGCACCTGCCGCGTGGCACCGGGCACGGTACCAACGGCGTCGCAGTCGTTACCATGACAAACATTGCGACACTTCGCGGCCCGCTGTCAAAGCGGGCCGCCGCCCGGGCTGCCATGCATCTGGAGCTGGCCGACCTCGCGCTGGCCACGCGCGCCGATGGCTCGACGAACTCGCTCGCTTCGCGCGACGCGGCCTTGCTGGCGTGGCTGGCACTCGAAGGGCCCACACCGCGCGCGCGCCTGGCCGAGCTGCTGTGGCCCGACAGCGACCCGATCGCGGCGCGCAACAACCTGCGCCAGCGGCTGTTCAAGCTGCAAAAGCAGTGTGGCGACCTGGTGGCCGGCACCGGCACGCTCTGGCTGGCTCCGGGCGTGGCACACGATCTGGGCGGATCGCAAGACGTGCTGGGTCGTCTGCGTTTTCCGGAAGCGCCAGAGTTCGACGCCTGGCTGCGCGGCCAGCGCGAGCAGCGCACAGGCGCGCTCAAACAGGATGTCGAGCGCCAGGCACAGGCGCTCGAGCAGGCCGGTGAACTGGCGGCGGCCTTGCCGGTGGCGCAGGCCCTGTTGCGCCTCGAACCGCTGAGCGAAGCGGCCCACCGTCGTGTGATGCGGCTGCACTACCTGCGCGGCGATCGGGCCGAAGCCTTGTTGGCCTTCGATCACTGCGAACGCACGCTGAAGGACGAGGTCGGCGCCCAGCCTTCGGCCGAAACACTGGCGCTGCTGCGCACGGTGGAGCAGGCGCAGGCGCACCCGTGGCGGCCCGGCCAGCCCTTGCCCGCGTCGGCATTGAAGCCGCCGCAACTCATCGGCCGCGCCAGCGAACTGGCGGCGCTGGCCAGTGCCTGGGGTGCCGGGCAGTTGTTTGTCCTCATCGGTGAGGCGGGCGCAGGCAAGAGTCGTGTGCTCGATGCGATCGCCGAAGCGACGGGTGGCGTGCTGCTGGTGGGCGCCCGCCCCGGTGACGGCAGGGTGCCGCTGGCCACGCTGGGCCGACTCGTGCAGCGCCTGTCCGAGCGCTGGCCTGCGCTGTGTGCGGTGCCGGCCTATGCGGGCTTCGCGGCGCATGTGGCGGGCCCGCTCGCCCACGAAGCACCGACGGCACGCTCGGTGGCGCCGATGGTGGCAGAGCTGCTGCAGGCCGCGCGTGCGCGGGCGCCGAACGGGCTGGCAGGCCTGGTGCTCGACGACCTGCAGTTCGCCGACGAAGCCAGCGTCGACACCTGGCACGAACTGCTGGAGTGGCCAGCGCCCGCCGGCCTGCGATTCGGATTCGCCTCGCGCCCGGAGGGCCTGTCGGCCGCCACCCGCATCGCTTCATTCAGCGGGCGCAGTGACGCCATTGCGGTGCCGCTGCAAGCGCTGTCGGCCGACGCCGTGCAGCCCTTCATCGAGTCGCTGGCACTGCCAGGGGTCGATGCCGGCGCGGTGGCCGCGGCGCTGGTGCGCCGCGTCGGTGGCAACCCGCTGCACTTGCTGGAGACGATCCGTCATGCGCTCGAGAAACATGGCCAGCTGCTGGCCGACAAGCTCGAAGCCCCTGCGCGCGTCACCGAGTTGCTCGAACAACGCCTGCTGGCGCTGGCGGCGGATGAACTGCTGGTCGTGCGCGTGGCGGCCGTTGCCGGAGACCACTTCGATCCCGAACTGGCGGCGGCGGTCAGCCGGCGCGACGTGCTCGAACTGGCCGACGCCTGGCATGCGCTGGAGCGCCAGGGCCTGCTCGACGCGCGCGGCTTCATGCACGACCTGATCGGCGAGGCTGCACACCGCCTGCTGCCGCAGCCGATTGCCCGCGTCCTGCATGCACGGGTCGCGGCGCATCTGCTGCAGCGTGGCAGCAGTGCCGCACGACTGGCGCACCACCTGCTGTGCGCCGGGGACGACGCTGCAGCGGTACCACAGCTCGCTGCCGCGGCACGGCAGGCCTGGCACCTGGGGCGCAGCCGCGAGATGCGCGATGCCTACATCAAGGCCGCGGACATCGAACTGGCGCGCGGTCGCCCCGATGCGGCCTTCGATCTGCTGTTCGATGGCGCCGAAGCGATCACCGAGATCGGGCCACGAGAGGCCTTCGATGGCGTCGTCGAACGCCTCGTGCCGTTGACCCACACGCCGTCGCAACGTGCGCGCCTGGCCTTCATGCGGATGGTCAGCTGCCATCAACGCGCCGACCACGCCGGTGCCAGGGCACGCATCGACGAGGCCCATGCGCTGGCCACGGCGTGTGGGGACCGCCTCATCGAAGCCGAGTGCCTCTACAGCAAGGGCGTGTACGCGACGCACGACGGTCACCTGCGCGAATCGGCCGACCTTTTCGCTGCGGCCGTCGTGCTGAACATGGCCTGTGGCCGCGAACAGCGGGCGCTCGCGATCGAGCTGATCGTCCACACGGTGCTGATATGGTCCGGGCAAGTCAGGCTTGCGCTGAACCGTCAGCATGAGGCGCTGCAGCGTGTGCTCGACGCGGGCTCTTCGCAGATGCTGGCGACGCTGCTGATGCGGCAGGCCGAGGCCGAGCTGCACCTCGGCGAGATCGGCGCCGCCACGCTCACGGCCGGCCGGGCGCTGGATGCACTGCGTGCCACCGACATGCTCGGCGCCGAACTGGCCGGCACCACCCGCTCCATCGCCGACGTGCTGCGTCGTTGCGGTCGTTGGGACGAAGCGCTCGATCTTGTGCACGAAACGCTGAATCGGCTCGGTGCGCAAACCGATCCGGAACAGCTGCTGGCGGCGATGCAGGCCGACCTCTACCTCGACCTCGGGCGACCCGATCTGGCGCACCGCCACATCGAGGCCTTCGCCGCCGTTTCGCAGCACTCCACACGCCAGCGCCAGCGCACCGTGGCGCTGCGCTGGGGCTACGGGCACGCCACCGGCACGTGCACGGAGACGGCGACCGAGCTGGCGCACGCGCTGGAATCGGAGCACCTGTTGCTGAGTTGTGAACTGGTGCTGGTGGCGGGGCAAGCTGCGCAACCGGAGCCGACGGCAGCCCAGTGTGCGGCCTTGATTGCGCGCTGCGAGCCCGAGGGCTTGCGCGAGCAACTGGCCCCGCTGCACGCCTTGTGCGCCCACCTGCATGCGCAGGCGGGCGAGTCGCACCTGGCCCGTGCCAGCATCGCGCATGCCGAGCACGCGTTGCTCGCGGGTGACATCGGCGCAGTCACCACGCTGTGCGGCTGGTGGCTGGCGCAGGCGTTGCACGCGCTGGGCCGGCCAGCGGAGGCCGCGCTGAAAGCCCGCGAAGCTGCGGCCTCGCTGATGGAACGAGCGACGCAGTCGGTACCGCTCGAGTTTCGCGAAAGCTTTCTTCAGCGCCATCCGGTCCATCGAGCGCTGTTGGAGCTGGCAGGCCCGTAGCCACTGTTCGGCGCGCAACCCAGCCGGCGCGATCGACGACTGCGGCAACCAGCACCGCGTGGTGCGCCGCGTGACCGTGTCGTTTGGCCTGCCGGTGCCCCGTCAGACGACCCGTCTGCGGCGCGGAATGCGGCCGAGCAGGTTCAGCAGCACGGCAAGAGAGCTCAGCCCCACGATGTCGTCGGCGGCCCAGGAGACCACTCGACGTTCTTGCAGCACGACTTCGGCGATGCCTTGCAACTCCGGCGGCGCGGCGTCGCGAAGTTGGCGAAGTGCTCCGGACTCCATTGAATCGAAAGAAGCTCGTACCCACGCGGCAAGCGCCTGGTAAGCGGCCGGATGCATGGCGATCGAGCCGTTGGCCAGGCCACCGAGGATGCCTTCTGCCACCAGCATCTGCTCGGCGACGTGTCTGAGGTTTGGCGTTGAGCGCATGCCTCAGTTATCGGCACAAACGCGCGGAATTGAGGCCGATCGACAGCCGTTGTCATCTGGGCACCCGCAGGCACCACGTCCAACCCGCCGGACTGGCACCAAAGCGCGCTGATTTTTTATTGGTAGGCCGTGTTGGACTTGAACCAACGACCAAAGGA
>JANYFX010000124.1 GCA_025359585.1 Rhizobacter sp.
CTATCCCACACAGATTACTTACACGATGAATGCGGCAACCCTGACTAGTGCTACTAAAGTCAACCGTGTCGTTTTCGAATACGAAGATCGGCCAGAAAATGATCGTGCCGTCATGTTTGACCAAGGAGCCGGACAATTCACTCTCTCAAAGAGGCTTGTAGCAGTCAAAACTTACGTCGATGGCGACGTGCCGCCTCCTGACTCTGCCTATGGACCAGGACAATACCCTTCGTATTGTGGGCCGACCAATGGCGCATCTTGTGGTGCGCTGGTCAAGAGTTATCAGTTGGCATACCAGCAGGGCGGTACAACCAAGTCACGCCTACAATCTGTTACCGAATGCGCTGCCGATGGCATTTGTTTGGCTCCCACATCATTCACTTGGACAGACTTCACACGCAACTTGTACGGCACGGGATCAGGTGTTGTAAGCGTGGGCGGTGCAGACGTAAACAATTTTGCTGAGTTCAAAGTTGCCGACGTCGATGGTGACGGACGCTCTGATTTGTATCGCCGTTACGGCAGCGGCACTCAAGCGGACCCAAGCCATGTTCAGGTGCTGTTCATGCAACCTGATGGCAGCGTTGTAGAGCGTCGTTTATATTCGGATAACGGGATCCAGTTCGCTGACCCCTCTGGTACGAGCTGGTATGCCTTGGACTTCAATGGCGACGGTCGCGCCGACTTCATGTCGATCAACAATACATCGCACTACATTCGTGTTTGTATCACCAATAGCACTGCAACGGCGATAACCTGCCGCAGCCCACATCCCACTGTGCCAGAACCTGTTGATGGCATTTTTCTTCAGGGTGATTTTGACGGCAATGGCACGATCGATTTACTTCTGTACCGTGGCCCAGACTATATTCTCGGCCAGCACTTGTGGGATCTTGTTCGTAGTGATGCGAATGGTGATTTTTTACCGTCAGTTCGTGTTGTGACCCCACTCTTCAGTAAAATCACCTTCAGTCCAGATGCTGCGGCGGGTATCTTTGACGCCAAGAATGCGTATGTAGGTGATTTCAATGGAGATGGCCGCGCTGATATTTTGATGCGAAAAGTGCCGCCTGTTTGCGTCCCCAAGCCCAGTGAAAACAGGGTTTGCGACCCGCTCGACAATATCGTTTCTTGGCAAGTATTGCTATCGGCGCCTGGCCCAGGCAACTCAGTGCAATTTTTAACAGCAGATAAGGAAGTCGAACTTCAGAATAGCAGGGACGTTAAGAAGTACCAGACGACCATTGATTTTAACGGTGATGGGATCGCGGATGTGCTGTGGGAAAACAGAACGGTTTGCCTCTCAGCTGGGGACGGTTCTTTTGGGTCGTATGAAACAGTAACGCCGACAACAACGGGCTATACCGCTGCGAGCTTGTGTAAATATTCCAATGCGGCAGGCAATCCTGCGGGAACGCTCGGCTTGCCCCCAGAATGGAACGACGTGAATTTTGACGACATCCTGTTTGGCGACTTTGATGGTGATGGCCGCACCGACATGATGATTCGTAAAAGTACATTCGCGGCCAATACGGCTAGTGTGTGTCTTGCGCGCTCGGGCAGCAGCGCTGCATCCCCAGTAGGTAATACGGTTTACTTTGAGTGTTCATTTTGGCCAACGGCCGTCAACGAGGCTTCCAACAACACAAAAGTAGGTGACTTTAATGGTGATGGCAAGACGGATTTGCTCTCGTCAAACAATGGGAACGGCCTCGTTCGGGCTTTCAGTGGCGATGCAACGGCGAGTGTCAGTGTGCCTGCACGTACCCTACCAGACATGTTGGTGGGGATCACCAACGGCATCAGCGCCTACACGCGCATCGATTACGCCCCGATCACAGACCCGACCGTCTACACCAAAGGCACATCTGCGCTTACGGCAAATCGTGTGCACATCCAGTCACCCATGTACGTGGTGAAGGCCACGCATTCGAGTGACGGCCTATCGCCCGTTGGCGAATTTGATACCAACTACACCTACGAATCCCTGATTGGCACCACCGATGGGCGTGGATTGCTTGGCTTTGGCAAACGCTCTGTCACCCACAACAACGGTGCGGCCACCGTGCGCACCGATACCTTCTACGAGCAAGAATGGTGGAAAGCAGGGCGCATCCAGCGGGTATCGAAATACGTTGACAACATCCTCGTCAACGACGCGCAAAACGTCTACGATTGCCGCTTGCGTTCTGGCGGCGTATGCGTTGACCCGAGTTTCAATTCAACACCGCCCGCACCCTCGCAGCGTATCCGCGAAGTGCATCTGGTCAGCACCACCGAGAAAAGCTGGAATCTGACGGCCGCCGGTGTGGCGCAGCCTTTGCCTTTCACCATCACCGAAACCCCGCTCGCCAATATCGATAGCTACGGCAATGCGCAGGTTGTCACCGCCCGTACCTACGAGCCAAACGGCACCCCTGACGGTTACAGCAAAACCACCACCAGCAATTTCATCAACGATACCAGCCGCTGGATTCTGGGCCGTTTGATGGCGGCATCGGTAACGCACAACTCGCCTGTCGCATCTGCCAAAACGCGCAATTCCAGCTTTACCTACTACGACACCACCGGGCAGATCAAAAATGAAAGTGTCGAGCCGAACGACATTGATTTCAGCCTGCGCTTGAGTAAAGATTACGTCTATGACATCTATGGCAATCCGACTCGTATTGCTTCCAGTTTCTACGAAAACGGCCCGCTAAAAGTCCGCTACGTCGATACCACTTACACCACGGATGGCCGTTTTGTCGAAACGATAAAAAACCAATACAACCAAACCGAAACGCGCAGCTATGACCGGCGCTTTGGCGGGGTGCTCAGCTCAACGGATCCCAACGGCATTCGCGGCGATACCGTCTTCGACACCTTTGGCCGCAAAGTCGCCAGCTCGGTTTACGATGCTGGCATCCGCCTGCTTGGCCGCGCAACGATGACCTATCTCTCCGCCACGTCGGGCTTTAGCGTCGAAACCCGCACCCATACGGGTGGTTATAGCGTCGTCAATTACGACAGCTTAGGCCGTGAAACAACCGCCTCGGCCAATACCTTCTCGGGCAGTCTGGCCACCAGTACCAATTCTTACGACAACTTTGGCCGTAAGACCGGCATGGTCAGCCCCAAAGGCGGCACCACCACCGCCACCACCATAACCGACGCCACGATCACCAGCACCTACACCTACGACAAGCTCGCCCGCACCGTGAGCGAGACAATGATAGGCGCTGGCATCAACACCACCACCAGCACCAGCTACGACGTGCTAGTCGATAGCGCCGGTGGCGCCACCGGTACGCGCATGGCCGTCACCGTCAAGCAGACGGGGGCCCGCTACAACGGCGCCGTGGCCGATCACAACGTCGTCAAACACACCGA
>JANYFX010000165.1 GCA_025359585.1 Rhizobacter sp.
ATATCCAGTGTTTGCGGCTCGACTGGAGCTAAGTGGATACCCCTTATAAAAGAACAGTACTCAACTGAACGGGAGCATTGCCGTGGAAACCAGCGTCCCACCGCTCGATCTGCCACCCCTGCACGCAACCCGCCTGCTCGACCAGGTGCGCGAGCGCATCCGCTACATGCACTACAGCATTCGCACCGAGCAGGCTTATGTGCACTGGATCCAGGCGTTCGTGAAGTTCCACGGCCTGCGTCACCCGCTGGACATGGGCGCGCCCGAGGTCGAGGCTTATCTGTCGTGGCTGGCGGGCGAGCGCAAGGTGGCAGTGGCCACGCACAAGCAGGCGCTGTCGGCGCTGGTGTTCCTTTACCAGCGGGTGCTCGGGCTCGATCTGCCGTGGCTGGCCGAGATCGGCCGACCGAAGAGTCGCGAGCGTTTGCCAGTGGTGCTCACGCACGACGAAGTCGGCCGGGTGCTGATGGCGCTCGAAAGCCCGCACCGGCTCTTGGCACAGCTGCTCTATGGCACCGGCATGCGCATCATGGAAGGCGTTCGCCTGCGCGTGAAGGATGTCGATTTCGAACACCAGGCGCTGGTTGTGCGCGAAGGCAAGGGCTTCAAGGACCGGGTGGTGATGCTGCCGGCGTCGCTCGCGCCCGCCTTGCGCGATCAGGTGGCGCGTGCACGGCTGGTGTGGGCCGGCGACCGTGCGGAGGGTCATGCCGGTGTTCACATGCCCGACGCGCTGGCGCGCAAGTACCCGCGGGCGGGGGCGTCGTGGAGCTGGTTCTGGGTCTTCCCGCACCTGGCGACGGGCATCGACCCGCGCACCGATGTGCTGCGCCGCCACCACGTGCCCGAGCAGACCTTCCAGCGCCACTTCAAGCGGGCGATCGAACGCACCGGCATCGCCAAGGCCGCCACCCCGCACACGTTGCGCCATTCGTTCGCCACCCACCTGCTGCAAAGCGGCTACGACATCCGCACCGTGCAGGAACTGCTCGGCCATGCCGACGTGAGCACCACCATGATCTACACCCACGTGCTCAAGCTGGGGGGTGGCGCCGTGCGCAGCCCGCTCGATGTGTTGCGCGCCGGCTTGCCCGATGAGCAACGCTGGCAGCTCGACGACGAGGGTGTGCGTGGCCTGCCACCGCTGCCGCCGCATGCGGTGCGCATGCCGGCCACGCCGTATGCCGTGGACCAGGCTTGACGAACACCGAAGCATCACCGTGGCCATCAAGCTCCCGGGTTACGCCGAGCTGCACTGCCGCAGCAACTTCAGCTTCCTGACCGGCGCGTCGCATCCGGCCGAGCTGGTCGAACGCGCACAGGATCTGCGTTATGCCGCGCTCGCCATCACCGACGAGTGTTCGCTGGCGGGGGTGGTGCGCGCGCACGTGGCGGCGCGCGGGCGCAGTCTTCACCTGATCGTCGGCAGCGAGATGAGGCTCGTCACGCAGTCGGGCCAGCCCCATGCCCGTCTCGTGCTGCTGGCCCAGACGCGGCGCGGCTACGGCAACCTGTCGCACTGGATCACGGTGGCGCGGCGGCGGGCTCCGAAAGGGCATTACCTTGCGTACCCGGGTGACGTGGAAGGCAAGGTGCCCAACGCGCCCACGCTGGCCGGCTTGCCCGAGTGCCTGGCGCTGCTGGTGCCCGACGCGTCGCAGCCTGTCGATGTGCTTCTGGCCCATGCCGTCTGGCTCAAGACCTGGTTCCAGGACCGTGCCGCCATCGCGTTGTCGCTGTTGCGCCGGCCCGGCGATGAAGCCTTGCTGAAGCTCGTCGAGCGGGTGGCGCAGCACACCGGCCTGCCGATCGTGGCCGCCGGTGATGTGCTGATGCACGTGCGCTCGCGCAAGCCGTTGCAGGACGTGCTCAGCGCGACGCGGCTCAAGCGGCCGGTCACGCAATGCGGTGCACAACTCGAATCGAATGCCGAACAACACCTGCGTTCGCGCCTGCGGCTGTCCGGGCTCTACAAGGAAGAATGGTTGCACAACACGCTGGTGATGGCCGGCCGCTGCAGCTTTTCGTTGACCGAGTTGAGCTACGAGTATCCACAAGAGATCGTGCCCCCCGGCGAGACCCCGGGCAGCTACCTTCGCCGGCTCACGGAAGAAGGCGTGCCGCGCCGTTTCCCACTCGGGCTGTCGCCCCAGTACCGCCAGCAGATCGAAGCGGAACTCGTGCTGATCCGGCAACTCGATTACGAGCGCTTTTTCCTGACCGTGGCCGACATCGTGCACTGGGCACGCGCCAAGGGCATCCTGTGCCAGGGGCGCGGCAGCGCGGCCAACTCGCTGGTCTGTTATTGCCTGGGCATCACCGAAGTCGACCCGCGGCGGGCCAGCCTGTTGTTCGGGCGTTTCCTGAGCATCGAGCGGGGCGAGCCGCCCGACATCGACGTCGATTTCGAGCACGAGCGGCGTGAAGAGGTCATCCAGTACATCTACGGCAAGTACGGCCGGCACCGGGCGGCGCTGACCGCCGTGGTCATTCGCTACCGTTCGCGCTCGGCGCTGCGCGACGTCGGCCGCGCGCTCGGCATGGACGCGCAGCGCACCGCCCTGTTGTCGAAAAGCATGCACTGGTTCGATGGCAGCGAGGTCGACAACACACGCGTGCAGGAAGCCGGCTTCGACCCGCAAGCGCCGCTCACGAAACTGTGGATCGAACTCACCCGGCAACTGCTCGACTTCCCGCGCCACCTGAGCCAGCACCCCGGCGGCTTTCTCATCGCGGGCGGGCAGATCGAACAGCTGGTGCCGGTCGAAACCGCCGCGATGAAAGACCGCAGCGTGATCCAGTGGGAAAAAGACGACCTCGACGAGTTGCGCCTGCTCAAGGTCGACATCCTCGCGCTCGGCATGCTGACGGCGCTGCGGCGCGCGCTCGTGTTCGTCGGCCAGAAGCTCGGTCGTGAGTTCACGATGCAGGACGTGCCCGATGACGACACACCCACCTACGACATGATCTGCCGCGCCGACACCGTGGGCACCTTCCAGATCGAAAGCCGCGCGCAGATGAGCATGCTGCCGCGCCTGAAGCCGCGCGTGTACTACGACCTGGTGGTCGAGGTGGCGATCGTTCGACCCGGCCCGATCCAGGGTGGCATGGTGCACCCCTACCTGCTGAACCGGGCCTTGCCCGAGGATCAGATCAAGTACCCCAGCGAAGAGATCAAGGCGGCGCTGAAGCGCACCCTGGGCGTGCCGATCTTCCAGGAACAGGTGATGCAGATCGCGATCCTGGCGGCCGATTTCACGCCCGGTGAAGCCGACGAGTTGCGCCGCTCGATGGCTGCGTGGAAACGCAAGGGTGGGCTGGGGCACTACCACGAACGGCTCGTCGGCCGCATGGTCGAAAAAGGTTATGCCCTCGAGTTCGCCGAGCGCATCTTCAAGCAGATCCAGGGCTTCGGCGAATACGGGTTCCCCGAGAGCCACGCCGCCGGCTTTGCATTGCTCGCCTACGTGAGCTGCTGGATCAAATGCCACCACCCCGATGCCTTTCTCGCCGCGCTGCTCAACAGCCAGCCGATGGGGTTTTATCAACCGGCACAACTGGTGCGTGATGCACGCGGCAACGGCGTCGAGGTGCGGCCGGTGGACGTGGCCGTGAGCGCCTGCGAGAGCACGCTCGAAGCGCCGGCCACCGCAGGTGCGCCGCTGCACGCCGTGCGTCTCGGGTTCGACCGCATCGGAGGCCTGTCGGCCGCTGCCGTCGCACGCATCGTGGCTGCACGCGCGCAAGCGCCGTTCACCACCCCCGAAGACCTGGCGCGCCGTGCCCTGCTCGATGCCCGCGAGCTGCAGGCGCTGGCCCGTGCCGATGCGCTGAAGAGCCTGGCCGGGCACCGTTTCGAAGCCGCCTGGGCCGTGGCCGGCATCGACACGCGCCCGACGCCGATGCTGCGCGAGACGCGTGTGCATGAACCGCCGATCGCGCTGCCCGCGCCGGCCGAAGCCGAGAGCCTGCTGGCCGACTACCGCTCGCTCGGCCTCACGTTGCAGCGCCACCCGCTCGCCTTGCTGCGCGAAGAGCTCAAGCGCTTCAAGGTGCAGCCCGCGGCCGTGCTGCGCACCTACCCGAACGGGCGGCTCGCGCGCGCCAGCGGTCTCGTCACGCACCGCCAGCGGCCCGGCACGGCCAAGGGCACGATGTTCGTCACGCTCGAAGACGACACCGGTGTGGTCAACGCGATCGTCTGGCCGTCGGTGGTCGACTCGCAGCGCAAGCCGCTGCTCTCGGCCCGGCTGCTCACCTTGTTCGGCCGCTGGCAATGCCAGGGGGAGGGCGAGCACGCGGTGAGGCACCTCGTCGTGATGAAGGCGATCGACCACACCGAGCTGCTCGGCGGGCTGGTCAGCCGCAGCCGCGATTTCAGGTGACACGGAGCACCCGGCACCGGAATACGGTGCCACCCGCCGCGCGGGTCTCGGGCCGCTTGGGGCGGCCCGGCGCTGGCCCGAGCGTTGTAGGAAAGTGCCGACAGCGCTTTGCGAGCGCGTCCGAATGACGCGGCGCAGGCCTGTCCCTAGAGTTCGCTCCAGTGCAGCCGGTCTCACGAGCTGCACCCGAATCGACAACCCGGCCCTTCAGGAGAAACCCATGCTCACCGCCCGCAATTCCATCTTCATCTTCGTCGCCGCCTGCTCGCTCGCCATGGCCGCCTGCCAGCCCGCCGAAGGGCCGGCCGAGCGTGCCGGCAAGAGCGTCGACAACGCCGCGGAGAAGACGAAGGACACCGCCGCCGACGTGAAGAACGACGTGAAGAAAGATCTGAAGAAAGACTGATTCGCGGATTTCGTTGGAAGAGCGGAGTCATCGTGGGGATATGGCGGCTCGCGCAGCCCGTCGCGAGGAACACCGCTCCGCCGCGCGTGAACGCGGTGAAACGCGGGTGATCGCCGCGTCGCCGGCCAGCTTCGCGAACATGGAGCGGGGCGCGGCGAGCGCGTAGGGCGTGCCGTCGTCGAAGGCGCCGGCCGAGGACGTTCGAAGCTCGCGGCCGAACGCGGGGTGCGGGAGGGGCGCGCCGCGTCCGTCGTGGTCGTGGCACGAGACGCCGCTCGCGGCGTTGGACGTTGGCCCAATTTTGGATTTGATCTCCGC
>JANYFX010000208.1 GCA_025359585.1 Rhizobacter sp.
AATCCAGGCTGGGCTGGAAGCCGCGCACGCTCTGGCTTCGCGTCTGATCGCCCAGCAAACCGAGTCGGACAACCCGGCAGCGGTGTCCGCGCTGGCTTCGCGTCTCATGGACGGTGTCAAATGACGGCTTGGGGTGAGGCCCCCGACCATCCGACAGGAGCCTTCAACTGGCCTGTCTTCTTCGCATGGCTCAGCCTCTTGATATTCGATGGGCTGCTCTGGCTGGCCATCGTGCTGGTGATCGTCTTCCTGGTGGTGTGCCCGCAATGAGGATCCCGAACAACCGCTCGGCGGCCATGCAAAATCACCGGTGTTGTGCCACTGGCTGCAAGCGCTTCACTTCAATCCAGTACCTGATGTGCAGCTTCCACTGGAATATGGTTCCGGCATGCCTGCAGACCGAGATATGGGCAAATTGTCACCGGGGAAAGCGCCTCAACAGCCACCCCACTGATCAGTACCTGCACGTCGTGAATCTTGCCATCGAAGCCGTTGAGAATGCCGAAGAACGGTACCGGAATCAGCATGTCAAGGACCTGTTTACGTCAAATGCCTAAGATCCCCGCTTCCGCGATTCGCGAACTCGCCATTACTCTCGCCACACTGGCGCCGCGTGCCTCAGCCGCAGCGAAGAAGGAGTTCGCAGCGCTGTACGCCATCTCGATGTCCACGCTGAGCCGCAAGCTGCACAAAGTCGGATGCAGGTCTCACGAGCGAACGGATCGCGGAGTGCGAAGGTCTGGTCCGAGCGAAGCGCAGATGGCAGTGATCGCCGCGCTGCAGGCGTCGTCACTCAGCCTGCGGAAAGGTATCGTCATGCCGGCGAAGCATGCCATCGAGATAGCAGTGCAGAACGAGATCTCGCCGGATGTCTCGACATCCACCTACAACACCTGGCTACGGGCGCAGTCGGGTTCCCGTCGCGATCAGACCGCAGCTACTCCTCACGTCGAGTTGCGTTCACTCGGACCGAACCACGTGCATCAAGTGGACTTCAGTTTGGCCGTGAACTGGAAGGTCGAGAACAACAAGCCAATTTACGAACACCTCGTCTACAAGAACAAACTCGTCCGATAGTCCTTCAGGAACTGCCCCCACACATGCTCGCCGGTGTTGATGCCGCTGATGATGGGGTCGAGGATGCGGGCCGCGCCGTCGATGATGTCGAGCGGCGGGTGAAAGCGGTGCTCGGCGGTCTTGCGCGCGGCGATGTCGACCGGGTCTTCGTCGGTGACCCAGCCGGTGTCGACGCTGTTCATGTGAATGCCGTCGCCGTGGTAGTCGGCCGCTGCCGTGCGCGTCATCATGTTGAGCGCGGCCTTGGCCATGTTGGTGTGCGGGTGGCGCGTCGTCTTGAAGCTGCGATAGAACTGGCCTTCGACGGCCGAGACGTTGACGATGTGCTTGTCCCGCCCCGGCGTGCGCAGCATCAGCGGCTTCAGCCGCGCGTTGATGAGAAACGGCGCGATGGCGTTGACCAGTTGCACTTCGAGCAGTTCGACGGAGGGCACTTCGTCCATCAGCATGCGCCAGGAGTTGCGCCCGCGCAGGTCGACCTGTTGCAGGTCCTGGTCGAGCCGGCCTTCGGGGAAAAGATGCGATTGCGCCAACAGCTCTTCGGGCAGCAGCGGTATCTGCGACAGTTCTGCGGCATGCGTGAGGGTCGGTAGTGCAGCCGTCAGTGCTGCGGACCCGCGGACATCGGGCAGGATCTGGCTGCCGCGCAGTCCTTCGTAAGTGCCGATCACCTTGCGAACCGCAGCCGGCGCGTGCTGCAAGGCCTCGGTTTCGCCCGCCATCATGTGCGCGTAGAAGTCCGGCGGGCGGCGCACGGTCTGGCAGGCGTTGTTGACGATGAAGTCGAGGCGTTCGCGCGTGCTCAGCAGTTCGTGGCAGAAGGCTTCCACGCTCGGTGTGTGGCGCAGGTCCAGGCCGAAGATCTCGAGGCGGTGGCCCCATTCACCGAAGTCGGCCTCCTGGGCATAACGCACCGCCGAGTCGCGCGGGAAACGCGTCGTGACGATCAGGTGGGCGCCGGCCCGCAGCAGTTTCAGCCCCGTCTGGTAGCCGATCTTGACGCGCCCGCCGGTGAGCAGGGCGACGCGCCCGCGCAGGTCGGCCAGCTCGGTGCGTTTGCTGAAGTTGAGCTGGGCGCAGGCCGGGCAAAGCTGGTCGTAGAAGTGGTGGATGAGCTGGTACTTCTCTTTGCAGACGTAGCAGTGCTTGGGCTCGGTGCGCGGCCCTTCACGGCCGCTGTCGCCGTCTTCGAGCTTGCCGACGTCCTGTGCCTCGAAGCCAACAGGGGGAAAGAACGCCGGCGCCGTGAAGACCGGCTTGCGCCGCAGCGCGCGAATGCCGGTCTCGTGCAACACGGCATCACTCTCGCGGGTGTGCGTGGCGCGGCGTTCACGCGCCGCGGCCCTTCGCATCTGGCGGCGCTCGAGGTGGTCGGGGTGATGAATGCGTGCAATGGCCTGGAACAGACGCTCGCGATCGGCAGGCGGCAAAACGTCGAGGGCGCTGGCGTCCGCGGCGATTTGTTCGAGCAGCAGCGTGGTGGCACGCAGCCGATCGGGCAAGTCTTTGTCTGGCTGTGGCGGTGTTAAACGAGAAATGTTCATCTGCGGATTCTCGCCGCGTCCACATCGCTCTCGAGTGCGGCCCAGCTGTTCGACGCAGGCGAGCACCCCGGGTTTGCCCGCTTCGGCCGTGGACTTTGATTGCGTACAGTCTTGTATATCAGCTTGCCTTTCAGGGGCTCCGACGCTGAAATCACAACAAGGAGACAACGCCATGGAGATCCGCAACCCCTCGCCCGGCCTCTACAACGAGGACCTCGCCCCTGCCAAGGAACGCAACTGGGGCGCGTTCAGCATCTTCAACGTCTGGACCTCCGACGTGCACAGCTTGTGGGGCTACTACCTCGCGGCGAGCCTGTTCCTGCTGTGCGGCAGTTTCCTGAATTTCGTGATCGCGATCGGCCTGGGCTCGCTGATCATCTTCGTGCTGATGAACCTGATCGGTTATGCCGGCGAGAAGACCGGCGTGCCCTATCCGGTGCTGGCGCGCGCCTCGTTCGGCGTGTGGGGCGCGAACCTCGCGGCGATCGTTCGTGCGGTCGTGGCCTGCTTCTGGTACGGCGCGCAAACGGCGGCGGCCTCGGGTGCGATCGTGGCGCTGCTGATCCGCAACGACGGGTTGATGGAGTTCCACAAGACGAGCCACTGGCTCGGCCACTCCGGCCTGGAACTGATCTGCTACGTGGTCATCTGGGCGCTGCAACTGCTGATCATTCAGCGCGGCATGGAAACGGTGCGCAAGTTTCAGGACTGGGCCGGCCCGGCCGTCTGGGTCGCGATGCTGGTGCTGGCCATCGGCCTGTGCGTGAAGGCGGGCGGCTTCTCGTTCGACCACGGCATCCCGATGGACGTGCTGCTCGAGAAAACAAAAGACGCCGGCGTCAGCGGCCAGCCCGGCTCGTTCTGGGCGCTGATGGCGGTGGGCGCGACCTGGGTCACCTACTTCGCGGCGCTGTACCTCAACTTCTGCGACTTTTCGCGCTACGCGAAAAACAAGCAGGCAGTGAAGACCGGCAATCTGTGGGGCCTGCCGGTGAACCTCATCGCGTTCTCGCTGGTCGCAGGCATCACGACGATCGCGGCCTTCAAGGTCTACGGCGAAGTGCTGCTGCACCCTGAGCAGATCTCGGCCAAGTTCGACAGCTGGGTGCTCGCGCTGATTGCCGCGATCAGCTTCGCGGCGGCCACGCTCGGCATCAACGTGGTGGCCAACTTCGTGTCGGCGGCGTTCGACATATCGAACGTCTTCCCGCGCGCCATCAGCTTCAAGAGGGGCGGCTACATTGCCGCGGCGATCGCCCTGGTGCTCTACCCGTTCGCGCCGTGGGAGGGCAACGCCGCGCATTTCGTCAACGCGATCGGCGCCACGATGGGCCCGCTGCTCGGCATCATCCTGGTCGACTTCTACCTGATCGCCAAGGGCAAGGTGAACGTCGAGGCGCTGTACCAGGAATATGGCGAGTACCGCTACCAGGGCGGCTGGAACGTCAACGCGCTGGTCGCGACCGGCGTGGGCTCGATCTTCTCGACCATCCTGCCCAACTTCACGAGCGTGCTGCCGCCGTGGTGGGGTACTTACGGCTGGTTCTTCGGCGTTGCGATCGGCGGCAGCGTCTACTGGCTGCTGGCAACCTTGCGGCCGCGCGCGGCCACTGCGCTCGCCCCCGGCCGGTGATCTCGCCCGCCACGATCGCCGAGCGCGTCGTTCAGTCGATCCTGACGCGCAAGCTGCGCGCCGGCGAACGGCTCGGCGAGCAAGAGATGGCCGACCTGTTCGGGGTCAGCCGCACGCTCGTGCGCGAGGCGCTGATCAAGCTGCAGGCGCGCGGCTTCATCGAGGTGCGGCCGCGGCTCGGCTGGTACGTGGTCGAACCTTCGTTCGACGAGGCGCGCGAGACCTACGCCGCGCGCCGCGTGATCGAGCCGGGCATGTTGCGTGACGCCGGCAAGCCGCTGCAAAGCGTGATCAAAAAATTGCGTCAGCACGTCTCGCAAGAGCGCAAGGCGATCGCCTCGTGCGACGCCGGCACCCGCAGCGTGCTGCTCGCCGACTTCCATGTGTGCCTCGCCGAATGCCTGGGCAACCGCCTGCTGACCAACATGATGGTCGAGCTTTCGGCGCGCACCACGCTGGTCTCGGCGATGTATCAGTCGACGACGCAGGCGCAGGTCTCGAACGACGACCACGCGGCGATCGTGGCGGCGCTCGCCGAAGGCGACATGGCGCTCGCCGAAGACCTGATGCGCAAGCACATCGACACGCTGGCCGCGCGGCTCGACGAGACCCTGGCGAACAACGCCAGCACGCGCGATCGGCTGCGCGAGGCGCTCGCGGCCACGGTGCCGCAAAAGCGCAAGGCCGCAACGAAGTAGCCGCTGAACTTGCGCGCTGTCGAACAGCGCAAGTTCAGACCCGAATGCCGAGACGGTGCATCTGTTGCATCGAGGGGATCAATCAAAGTCCTCGTTGGCCGGCACCGGCTTGTTGTGCGGGTCGAGATCGGGCGGCACGTTGAGTTCGGGCAGCTCGGCGGGCATGGCGACGTGGCCCTTCAGCGCGGCGCGCAGCTGGTACACGTAGGCCAGCACTTGCGCCACGGCAGCGAACAGCGCGGCGGGGATTTCGCGATCGAGTTCGGCGTGGGCGTACAGCGCTCGGGCCAGCATCGGCGCTTGCAGCACCGGCACCTTGGCATCGACGGCGGTGTCGCGGATCTTCATCGCGAGCAGGTCGGCCCCCTTGGCCACGACACGCGGCGCGCCCATGCGGCCGTCGTCGTACTTCAGTGCCACGGCATAGTGGGTCGGGTTCATCACCACCAGGTCGGCGGTGGGCACGGCGGCGATCATGCGGCGGCGCGAGGCCTGCTTCATCATCGCGCGGACTTTGGCCTTGACTTCCTGGTTGCCTTCGAGCTCGCGGTGTTCCTGCTTGAGTTCGGCGTGGCTCATCTTCAGGCGCTGCGCGTGCTGGTATTTCTGCAGCGGCACGTCGATCGCCGCGAAGGCGGCGAGCGCCAGCAGCAGCAGCGTCATGCCGCCGAGCAGGGTGTGCGTGCCGTGCTCGATGGCGGCCTGCAGCGGCATCGTCAGCAGGCCCGAAAAGTCGTCGATGTGGCTCTTGAAGTAATACGCTCCGATGGCGCCGAGGATGAGTGCGAGTGCACTGCCCTTGAGCGCGTCGATCAGCTTGTCCTTGGAAAGCAGGCCCACCACGCCGGTCAGCGGGTTGAGCTTGTCGAAGCGCGGCATCATCGCTTTCATCGACCAATTCCAGCCGCTGATCGCGATGCTGCCCACCACGCCGGTGGCGGCCATCACCATGCCGAAAGGCACGATCACCCAGAGCAGCGAAATCGTCAGTTCCAGCAGGCGCGTGCCCATGAAGCCGGGGTTCTGGACCGAGCTGCTGTCGAAGCGCAGGCCCTGCATCAGCATCTGTTTCATCCAGTCGGAGAGCAGCGGCGCGCAGGTGACCAGCAAAGCACCACCCGCCGCGATGGCGACGAAGTGCCCCAGGTCGCGCGAGCGTGCGATCTGCCCTTCTTCGCGCGCTTTTCTGAGCTTGCGCGGTGAGGCAGGTTGGGTGCGGTCTTGTGCGTCTTGGGAAGCCATGGTGATCCGGCCGAACGGCGGTTCGGCGCCTCGTCATTGTTCCGGGGCCAGCGAAAAACTTGAGCCCGATAAGGGCGGTGAAGAGCGGCTACTTCCGCAGCACTCAGGCCAGCACGAAACGATCACGTCCCTGTTTTTTGGCGTTGTAGAGCGCCGCGTCGGCAAGCGACAAGACCTCGGCAGCGTCTTGCCGGCCGCCCTCGTAGACCGCCATGCCGGCGCTGGTCGTGACGGCCAGCGCCTGGCCCGCCACCTGAAACGGCGGGCGGATGCAGGCGACGATCTTCTCGGCCAGCCGGCCGAATTCCGACCCGCCGTCGATGCCGTCGAGCAGCACCACGAATTCGTCGCCCGCCAGGCGCGCCACGGTGTCGGTAGAGCGCACGCAGGCCCGCAACCGACGCGCGAATTCGCACAGCACGGCGTCGCCACCCGCGTGACCGAGTGAATCGTTGATCGACTTGAAGTGATCGATGTCGAGAAACACGACCGCCATGGCCTGCTTCGTGCGCCGCGAGCGGGTCATGGCCTCGGCGATGCGCTCGTCGAACTGGCGCCGGTTCGGCAGGCCGGTGAGCACATCGACCCGCGCCAGCAACTCGAGCTGCTCCTGGGTGTTCTGCAACTCGGTGATGTCGAAGGTCATCGCGTAGAAGCCGCGCACGCTGCCTTCGGCATCGACATCGGGGATGTAGTTCGACTGGTAGTGGTGGAGCTTGCCACTCACCTGATCGGAGTAGACGAACGAGACCTTCTCGCCCCGCAGCGCGGTGCTCACGTGCGGCGCGATGGCGGCATAGGCCGCCTCGCTGCGCACTTCGCGCATCGTGCGCCCGAGGGCCGCCTCGGTATCGATGCCGAACACGCGCCCGATGTGGGCGTTGAGAAAACGGTAGCGCTCTTCGGTGTCGATCAGCGCGATCAGCGCCGGCAGGTTGTCGGCAATGGTGCGCAGCCGGCGCTGGCTGTCGAGCGCGACCTGCTCGGCAGCCTTGCGCGCGCTCAGGTCTTCGTCGATCCCGCTGATGCGCCGTGCCCGCCCGTCCGCCAGACGCTCGGTGACGCGGCCGACGGCACGAATCCAGAGCCAGGAGCCATCGAGCCGGCGAATCCGGTGCTCGAACTCGTAACTGTCGGGTTCACCGCGCAAAGCCGCGCCCGTGGCCGCCCGCACTTGCAGCAAGTCGGCCGGGTGCACGAGGGCTTGAACCTCTTCGATCGAGCAGATCACTTCGACCGCCGGCCCACCGCGCATGACCGACAGGTTGGCACTGCGGTGCACCCGGTTGGCGGCGATGTCCCAGTCGAACACTGCCAGCCGCGAGCCCGACAGCGCCAGGCTCAGCCGGTTTTCGCTCAGGGCCAGCGCTTCTTCGGTGCGTTTGCGTTCGGTGATGTCCTGGAAGGCGCCGAACAGCCGCACGGCCTTGCCGTCTTGCATCAGCGCCTCGCCCTGGGCGCGCACGGTCAGCGGGCGGCCGCTGGCGGTGATGAAGGGCAGCTCCAGGTCGTAAGCCGTGCCGTGCCGGATTGCGTTTTCAACGGCGGCCCGAATGATCGGCCGGGCCTGCGGCGCATAGAAGTCGATGTTCGCCAGCAGTTCGAGCTCGGTCTCAGTGCCGACTTCGTGGATGCGGTAGACCTCTTCGGTCCAGGTGATCTTTCCGGTCTCGATCTCGAGTTCCCAGCCGCCCACCTGGGCCAGCGCACCCATGCGCTCGCGCAAGTCGGCCGCGCGCTGCATGGCGTGGCGGTTGGCAACGCGTTGCCCGATGTCCATGTGCGTGCCGACGATGCGCACCGGTGTGCCCGCGGCATCGCGGTCCACCACCACGGCGCGGCTCAGCGCCCAGATCCAGCCGGCGCTCTTGTGCCGCAGGCGCAGCTCGCATTCGTAATACGCGCTCTCGCCCTTGAGGTGCCGCAGCATCGCCGCGTTCAGCGGCGCCCAGTCGTCGGGGTGGATCAGGCTGCGCCACTCGGGCTCGCCGTTCGCCGCCTCTTGCATCGAGTAGCCGAGCAGCGCGCACTCGTGTTCGTTGACCGTGAACTTGCCGCTCGGCACGTGCAAGTCCCACAACCCGAGTTCACCGCCCCGCAGCGCAAGCTCCAGCAGCTCGGCGCTGCGCCTGCGCTCTTCGGCCGCCTGTTCAGACAGGCGCTCCAGATCGCGGGCCTGCTGTTCGGAGGCCAGCGTCTTCTGGCGCAATTCGAACAAGGCCGTCACCTGGCGGGCGAGCGCGCGCAGGGCCGCGATCTGGCCCGCGTCGAGCACCCGCGGCACGGTGTCGATCACGCAGACCGTGCCCATCGAATGGCCGCTGGCCATGACGATCGGCGCGCCGGCATAGAAGCGGATGTGGGGGTCGCCGGTCACGAGCGCGCTGTCTTTGAAACGGGGATCGACGCCCGCATCGCCAACCACGAAGACCGGTTCCGGCCCGGCAATCGCGTGCGAGCAGAAGGCCAGGTCGCGGTGGGTTTGCAGCGCGTTCAGGCCGACCCTGGCCTTGAACCACTGCCGTTCGCTGTCGATCAGCGACACCAGTGCGATCGGTGTGCCGCAAATTTTCGACGCGAGCAAGACGATGTCTTCATAGAGCGACTCGGGCAGCGTGTCGAGAATCTGCAAGCTCCGCAGTGCGGCGATGCGCGCCGGTTCGTCACCGGCGGGTGGGGCTGAAAGGAACGGCATCGTGTCTGAATGGGGCGGAGAGCGTCGACAGCGCATTGTGTCCTTTTGGGTTCGACGCGCATCCAGACGCGGCTCGGCCGCGTATCCCACCTCACGCCGCCCAGCAGCGTCACCCCACCCACCCTCAAGGACCACTCCCATGAAGCACATCAGACTTTCCACCCTCGCCCTCGCCCTCGTGATGTCCGTCTCCACCATCACCGCGATCGCTCAGGTCACCGTCGGTGGCGCGCCGAT
>JANYFX010000334.1 GCA_025359585.1 Rhizobacter sp.
GCACCGAGCGCGAAGACTTCGACGGCATCCGCGAAACCCCCGGCAAGAGCAGCAACAGCAGTGACAGCGACGAATTCGACGGGCAAGACCGCGATGCACCGCTGCCGAGCCTGCAAGACCACCTGCGCGAGCAGCTCTCGAGCATGCGCCTGTCGCCGATGGACGCGGCCGCGGTGATGGTGCTGATCGAGTCGCTGAACGACGACGGTTACCTCGACGACCCGCTCGAAGACATCGCCGCGCAACTGGTCGGCGAAGACGCTTCCGAGACCGAACGTGAAGACCTGCTCGCGCGCCTGCAATGCGGCCTGCGCTTTCTGCAAAGCATGGAGCCGACCGGCGTCGGCGCGAGCAACCTCGGCGAGTGCCTGATCCTGCAACTGCGCGCGCAGCCACGCTGCGAAGCGCAGATGATCGCGATAATCGTCTGCAAGCAGCACCTCGAACTGCTGGCGCGGCGCGACCTGAAAAAGCTGATGGCCGCGACCGGCGCCGACGACGACCTGCTGCGCGAAGCGCAGGCCCTGATCGTGGCACTCGAGCCCAAGCCGGGCCGGCAGTTCGCGCGCGCCGAAGCCAACATCGTGATCCCCGACGTGATCGTGCAGAAGGCCGGGCGCGGCTGGAAGGTCGTGCTCAACCCCGACGTGATGCCCAAGCTGCGCATCAACGACCTCTACGCCAACGCGATCCGCCAGCAGCGCGGCGCCGGCTCGCGCAGCGGTGGCGGCGAAGGTGCGAGCGGCGCCGGTGCGGGCCTGAACACGCGCCTGCAGGAAGCGCGCTGGTTCATGAAGAACATCCTGCAGCGCTTCGACACGATCCAGCGGGTGTCGCAGGCGATCGTCGAGCGCCAGAAGAACTTCTTCACGCACGGCGCGATCGCGATGAAACCGCTGGTGCTGCGCGAGATCGCCGACGAACTCGGTCTGCACGAATCGACCATCTCGCGCGTGACCACCGCGAAGTACATGTCTACGCCTTATGGCACTTTCGAGCTGAAGTATTTCTTCGGCTCGTCGCTCAACACCGAGGCCGGTGGAAACGCATCGAGCACCGCGGTGCGGGCGCTGATCAAGCAGATCGTCGCGGCCGAGAACCCGGCCAAGCCGCTGTCGGACAGCCAGATCTCGCAGATGCTCGACGAACAAGGCATTCAGGTCGCACGCCGCACTGTGGCCAAGTACCGCGACGCGCTGAAGATCGCGCCGACGCAACTGCGAAAGGCGATGTAACCATGCCGCTGCCGATCTTCCTGCCCTGCGCCGCCGGTGTCGAAGCGCTGCTCGCCGAAGAGGTGCAGCGCGTGCTGCCCAAGTCCGAAGTGCACACCGCGCGTGGTGGTGTCGCGCTGGCCGGCGACCCGCTCGAAGTGATGACGCTGAACCTCGAGAGCCGACTCGCGCAGCGTGTGCTCGTCGAAGTGGCGCACGGTTCGTACCGCGACGAGAACGACGTGTACGAACTCGCGCGCAGCGTCGACTGGTCGGAATGGATCACGCCGCAGCACACCTTGCGCGTCGACACCACCGCGCACCGCAGCCCGCTGAAGAGCCTCAACTTCGCCGCGCTGCGCGTGAAGGATGCGGTCTGCGACCTGCTGCGCGAAGCAACCGGCGAGCGCCCGAACGTGGACACGCAGCAACCCGACCTGCAGCTCGTATTGCACCTCGGCGAACAGGAAGCGACGCTGTACGTGGACAGCTCGGGCGAGTCGCTCTTCAAACGCGGCTGGCGCGAAGACAAGGGCGACGCGCCGCTGAAAGAAACGCTGGCCGCCGCGATGCTCGCCGCCGCCGGATGGCACGGCACGCCGACTGACGGCGGCGCCCTGCACGACCCGTGCTGCGGCTCGGGCACGATCGCCATCGTAGCGGCGCAGATCGCCTGCGGTGTGGCGCCAGGGCTGAAACGCCGATTCGCTTTCGAGCGATTGCTGCCGTTCATGACCGAGCCGATGCGCGCACAACTGCAGCGCTTGCGCAGCCTCGCGCAAGCGCGCATCCACGCGAGCGCAGTGCCGATCTTCGCCAGCGACGTGTCGTTCCGCATGGTCGACTTCGCGCGCCGCAACGCACAGCGCGCGGGCGTCGAAGCGGCGATCACCTTCAACGGCGGCGACGCGCTCGAACGGCCTGCGCCCGAGCTGCCGCCGGAGATGCCCGGCACGCTGATGATCAACCCGCCGTATGGCGAGCGCATCGAGGTCGGTGGCAAGGCGGCACGTGCGTCGGCCGAAGACCGCGACACTCCGAGCGACTTCTTCCCGCGTCTGGCCTCGCACTGGAAACACGCCTACACGCAGCATGCGGCCGGCTGGACCGCCTACGTGCTCAGCCCCGACATGAAGCTGCCGAGCGCGATGCGCCTGAAAGAGTCGCGCCGCGTACCGATGTGGAACGGGCCGATCGAGTGCCGGCTGTTCCGTTTCGACCTGGTGGCCGGCTCGGCGCGCAAGATCTGACGCGCTGCGGGCCCGAGCGCCCGCTCAGCGCCCTTGTGACAGCTGCGACAACTGCGCCATCAGGTCGTCCATGCCGCCAAGGCCTCCGGCCGGCGCATGGCCCTGAGGCGTGAGCCGGTCCACCACCTGCGGCAGCACCTGCGAGAGCTGACCGGCCGCTTCTTCGTGCGACAGGCCGAGCTTCGCCGCGAGCTCGCTGATCATGTCCGAACCGAGCACATTGGAGAGCTGATCGCCCGAGATCGGCGCGTTCTGGCCGTGCCCCACCCACGAGCCGATCACATCGCCCATGCCGCTCTGCGTGAACTTGCCGATCAGGCCGCCCAAACCGCCGAGGCCACCGGCTGCACCGCCCTGGCCCTGCCCATTGGCCAGCATGGCGATCACCTCGTTCAGCAGCGCCCCCTGGCCGCCACCGTTGCCCTGCCCACCCAAACCACCCGCCACCGCACCGATCACCGAATCGAGCAAACCCATGACCACCTCCTTCAAGTTGAAAGGCGATTTTGCGCAGCACGGCGCTGCAAAGCAAGCCAGGCCAGTGCGGTGGCGGCGAGCAGCATCGGCACGATCGAGCCGAGGTTCAGCAGCGTCCAGCCCTGCGTGGTGACGAGCGCCCCCGAGCTGAACGAGGTGAGTGTCATGGTCGTGAAGATGACCGTGTCCATCGCCGCCTGGGCCGTGGTCTTTTCTTCGGGCTGGTAGGCCTCGGTGAACAGGGTCGTGCCGCCGATGAACATGAAGTTCCAGCCGACGCCGAGCGTCAGCAGCGCGAGCATGAACTGCATCAGTTCCACACCCGAGAGCGCGACCGCGATGCAGACCGCGTTGAGCACGATGCCGACGCCGATCACCGGCAGGCAACCGAAACGCCGGATCAGCGAGCCAGTGAAAAAACTCGGCACGTACATGCCCAGCACGTGCAGTTCCAGCACCAGCGCCGTGCTCTTGAACGGGTGCGCGCACTGCGACATCGCGATCGGCGTGGCCGCCATCAGCAGGTTCATCACGCCGTAACCGAGCGCGCACGTGGCCACCGCCACGATGAACACCGGCTGGCGGGCGATCTCGCGCAGCGGCCGGCCCGGCCGCGCGGCGCTCGGCAAAGGCAGCGGCGGGAAAGTGATGAACGAGAGCACCAGCAATGCCAGCAAGGCCACGCCGACCAGCGCGGCATAAGCGCCGGCGAATGCGACCGGCCAGTAGTCTCGCGTGGCGCTCGCCAGATTGGGCCCGGCCACCGCGCCGATGATGCCGCCGGCCAGCACCCACGAGATCGCGCGCTCCTTGAAGGCCGGCGTCACGAGTTCGGTGGCTGCGAAGCGGTACAGGCCGGCGTTGGCGTTGTAATAACCCGCCAGCATCGTGGCGCCGACCAGCAGCCAGAAGCGATGTGTCGTGGCCGCGTAGGCGCACAGTGCACTCGACAGGATCGCCACACACAAACCGGCCTGGAACGCGCGCTTGCGCCCCCACGCGCGCTGGTGTCGGGAGACGAGGCCGGCGCACAAGGCACCGCCGGCCACGTAGCCCGTCACCGGCAGTGTCGCCATCCACGGGCTGGGCGCGAGGCTCAGACCGACCAGGCCGTTGATGGCCATGAAGGTGACGTTGTTGGTGAGAAACAGCCCCTGGCAAAGCGTGAGCAGCAGCAGATGCAGGTTCATCGATTTTCCGGGGCGCTCAACGCCAGGTGCGAGAGCAGTGCGAGCGGCGCCGTGTCGGCACGCAGCACGCGCGAGCCGAGCGAAACGGCCTTGAACCCGGCCTCGCTCGCCGCGTTCTCTTCGGCTTCGGTCAGCCCGCCTTCGGGGCCACTCAGGCAGATGAGCGATGCGGGCACGGCCAGCGTTTGCAGCGGCTGCGCATCACGCAAGCTCAAGACCCAGCGCGCGCCGTCGGCCGCAGCGACCAGGCTCGCCAGCCATTCGGGCAAGGACAGCACCGGCCCGATTTGCGGCACGCGCGTGCGCCCGCTCTGCTCGCATGCGGCGCTGGCCACCCCTTGCCAGTGCGCGCGTTTTTTCTGCGCGCGCTCGCCACTCAAACGCAGCACGGAACGCTCGCACATCAGCGGTTGAACCCGCGCCACACCGAGCTCGGTTGCCTTTTCGATCAGCCCGTCCATGCGCTCGTTGGCCGGCATGCCGAGTGCGAGCGTGATCGACAGGGCGAGCTCGCGGTCGACTTCGGTTCTTGCGCCCAGCTGCACCGACACGTCGCTGCGGCCCATCTGCGTGACGCTGGCGAGCCACTCGGCGCCGTCGCCGTTGAAGAGCGTGATCGAGGCACCCGGCTGCAGGCGCAGCACCTGCACATGGCGCGCGGCGCCGGCAGGCAGCGAGAGTTGTTCTCCCGCCTGCAGGGGCTGGTCGATGAAAAAACGCGGTGGCATGCGCCGAGTGTGCCTCAGGCACAGCGTGCCGCTTCAGCCCCGAACGATGCGCCTCACCGCCACGCGCCAGCGTCGCACCGTGGCCCGCACGCCGCGCCACACGGCCGACTCTGCAATCGCCGCCTTGACACGCGCCTTGGTCGCACGCCACCAGCCCATCGCGCGGGCAAACCACGCGATGCGCATCAGCTGCGGTTCGGTCAGGATGAGGAGCCGCCCGACCAGCGCCGTGCCGAGCACCTTGGCCGCCACGATCACGGCCACACCGAGCACGGCGCGGCCTTCGTGGATCAGCCACAACGCCAGCAGCTTGACCGGAAACAGCAACACCGCCGGCACCAGAAACAGCACCAGCGCCCAGCGGCTTTGCACTTGCACGATGCGCGCCTCCAGGCGCGCGATCGGTGGCCACTTCGCGAGCTGCGCGGCCCATGCCGTCAGCGGCCGCCAGCCCCACTCTTCGATGAAGAGCACCACGGCCGCCAGCACGAGCATCGCGCCTCGAACGAAGCGCCACAGCAGCTTGAACAACTTCATGCGGTGCGTTGCAACCAGTCGTTGACGATCGCGGCAGTGTAGGCGCTGGCCACCACCTCGATGAAGCGCGTGAAGTCGACATGCGCCGTGTCGTCGGCGCGGTCGGAGATGCAGCGCAGCACCGCGAAAGGTTTACCGAACTCGGCGCAGACCTGGGCGACGGCCGCGCCTTCCATCTCGACCGCGAGCGCGTCGGGCAAGAGCGCGTGCAATTCGCCGCTTTGCGTCGCGCTGGAGACGAAGCGGTCGCCGCTGACGATCAGCCCGCCGTGCAGCCGCGCCTGTTCGAGCCTGAAGCCGTGAACCGTGGCCGCACCGAGCAGCGCCTCGGAGCCGTCGAGGCAACGCTGTGCCGCAGCGGCCAGGGCATCGGCCAGACCGGTGTCGGCGTCGAAGTGCGAGCGCCCGCTCAAGGGGACCTCGAAGCGCGGGAACAGCGGCGAGGCGTCCATGTCGTGCTGCAGCAGCTGCCGCGCCACGACCACGTCACCCACGTTCACGCCCTCTCGCAAGCCGCCGGCCACGCCGGTGAAGACCAGTGCACGCGCTTCGAAGGCGTGGATCAGCAGTGTGGCTGTGGTCGCCGCGGCGACCTTGCCGATGCCCGAGAGCACGAGCACGACAGGGTGGCCGTGAAGCTCGCCCAGATGAAACCGCCGGCCGGCGCACTCGACACTGCGCGCGTGCTGCAACGAGGGCAAGAGCGCACGCAGCTCCTGGTGCATGGCGCTGACGATGGCCAGCGGCGCTCGCGCGGACGCGACCATCGGCTCGAACCGCAGCGGCGCCGAAACCTCAGCCGCCGTAGAGCGCGCGCTGGGCGGTCGCGGCGGCGGCTTCGCCCTTGCGTTCGCGGATCTGGTCGATCGTGCGCGTTGCAACCGCCTGCAACTCTTCGGCGGTGCCGGCTTTTTCGACCGCCAGCGTCAACACGAAACCGCGCAGGCCGAGCTCTCTCGAGATCATCTGCGTCAGCGTGGCGGTGAACTGCGCGTAGTCGAGCGGGGCGGCGGGCGCGGCCGCCGCGGGCGGCTCCGGGCTGGCGGCGGCGCCACCCGGCTTGGCTTGCGAGGCGGTGCGCCCGCCGCCCGCCACGGGCGCGATCAGGCCCATCGAGTGCAGGTCCACGAAGTCTTTCGCGGAAATGCCGGCCAGATTGGCGAGCAGCATTTCTTCGGTTTTGAGACCGTCGATCACGAGCAGCAGATTGCGTTGCGGACGCTCCTTGATCAAGGCGCGCGCCTGCATCTCGATTCGCCCCGCTTCGGTCTTGGTCCAGATCACCGATATGTTCCTGTCAACGACATGCGCGTCGGCCTCGTGGGCGGGCGCTGCAAAAGCGTGAATGTATCAGTCTGGAACACTCAAAAGGCGTTCGCTCTTCACGCTCGCGTGGTCGTTGGCTCACGCTTTGTCGCGCAACTCACGCCGCAGAATCTTGCCGACCGGCGTTTTGGGCAAGTCCGCACGGAACTCGACCACCTTGGGCCGCTTGTAGCCCGTGAGGTTCGCTTCGCAATAAGCGCGCACATCGGCCTCGGTCACGGCCGGGTTGCTCCGCACGATCACCAGCTTGACGGCCTCACCGGCCTTGGCATCGACGATTCCGACCGCCGCGCATTCGAGAATGCCGGGCATCTGCGTGACCACGTCTTCGACCTCGTTCGGGTACACGTTGAAGCCGCTCACCAGGATCATGTCTTTCTTGCGGTCGACGATCTTGAAATAACCGCGCTCGTCGACGACGCCGATGTCGCCGCTGCGGAAGAAGTTGTCGGCCGTCATGACCTTGGCGGTTTCATCGGGCCGCTGCCAGTAGCCGGCCATCACCTGCGGGCCGCGGATGGCGATCTCGCCGGGGGTGCCGAGTGGCACTTCGTTGCCGTCGTCGTCGAGCAGCTTGAGTTCGGTGTTGGGCATCGGCAGGCCGATGTTGCCGCTGTAGGCGGTGCTGTCGACCGGGTTGCAGGTGGCCGACGGGCTGGTCTCGGAGAGGCCATAACCTTCGACGATCGGGCAGCCGGTTTTCTCCAGCCACAGCTTGGCGGTGGCGCTTTGAACCGCCATGCCGCCGCCGACCGAGATCACCAGACCGCTCCAGTCGACGCTGGCGAAATCAGGGTGGTGCGCCATCGCGTTGAAGAGCGTGTTGACGGCCGGGAAGCTGTGGAACTTCTCGCCCATCAGTTCCTTGAACACGCTGGGCAGGTCGCGCGGGTTGGCGATCAGGATGTTGCAGCCGCCCATGCGCATGGCCAGCATCATGTTCGTGTTGAAACCGAAG
>JANYFX010000249.1 GCA_025359585.1 Rhizobacter sp.
CGTGTTGCGCCGCAAGCTCGACCGTGCCGGCGTGCGTGTGGCGCTGCTGCAGGCCACGCGCACGGCGGCAGCGGTGTTCACGGTATTGATCGGCGCGCTGCTGTTCGGCTCCTTTTTGACGATCACGCAGACGCCGCAGAAGTTGACCGGCTTCGTCACCAGTCTCGGCTTGAACCGCTACGAAGTGCTCGCCCTGATCATGGTGATGTACCTGGTGCTCGGCTGCTTGATGGACGCGATGGCGATGATCATCCTCACCGTGCCGATCATCTTCCCGGTGATCACACAACTCGGCTTCGACCCGATCTGGTTCGGCGTGATCATCGTGATGACGGTCGAGCTCGGTTTGATTCACCCGCCGGTCGGCATGAACGTGTTCGTGATCAAGAGCGTGGTGCAGGACGTGAGCTTCACCACCATCTTCAAGGGCGTGATCCCGTTCGTCGTGACCGACATCATCCGGCTCGTGATCCTGATCGCGTTCCCGATCATCGCGCTCTGGCTGCCGAGCCGGATGTAGCGCCGATCGCCCGCACTCGACCGCCACGCACAATGCGGGGCATGCCCGCCAGCCCACTCGATTCCGCCTTGCCGCTCGCCAGCCCTGCCGCCACGCTGCGTGGCTGGCATCTCGCGATCCGCACCCAGTTCTTGGTGCTCGGCCTGGCGATGGGCGCCTGGGGCGCGCAGGTGCCTTCGGTGAAGAGCCACTACGCGCTGGACGAGCGCGCGCTGTCGATCGCACTGCTCTGCGCAGCGGCCGGCGCCGTGCTGTGCCTGTTCACCGCCGGCATGCTCGTGGCGCGCTTCGGCGCGAGGCACTGCATTCAGGTCGCCGGGCTGGTGATGCTGGCCTCGTTGCTCGCGGTGCTGCAGTTCCAGACGTATGCGGTGCTGCTGGTATTGATGCTGCTGTACGGCGCCGGCAGTGCGCTGGTCGACGTGGCGATCAACTCCGAAGGCAACACGCTCGAAACCCGAGGCGAGCGCAAGGTGATGAGCGGGCTGCACGCGATGTTCAGCCTGGGCGGCATGGCCGGCGCGTTGCTGTCCTCGGGGCTGCACCGTGTCGCCGTGCCGGCGGCCCTGCAACTGGCCGGCATCGCGCTTGCGCTCGTGCCGGCGCTGCTGTGGGCCGGCGCGCGTGCGAGCGGTCGGCACCCGAACGCTGACGACGTGCACGCCTCGATCGCGTGGCCGCGCGGAGCGCTGATGTGGATCGGCCTGCTGACCGCGCTGTGCATGGTCGCCGAAGGCGCGATGTACGACTGGAGCGCGCTCTTCGTGCGCCAGGAGCTGCGCACCGACGAAGCGACCGGCGCGCTCGGCTTCGCTGCGTTCAGCGCTGCGATGGCCGCCGGCCGGCTCGTGGGCGACCGCGTGCGTGAGCGCGTCGCGACGCTGATGCTGCTGCGCGGTTCGGGGCTGCTGGCCGCTGCCGGCATGGCGCTCGCGCTGAGCGTCGGCGCGCCGTGGGCGGCGCTGCTCGGCTTCATGTTCGTCGGCCTGGGCCTCGCGAACGTGGTACCGGTGCTGTACGCCGCCGCCGCGCAGGTGCCGGGCGTCAGCGCAGCAGCCGGCGTGGCGGCGGTGTCTTCGATCGGCTACATGGGCTTCATGGTCGGCCCGCCGATGATCGGCGCGCTGGCCAGCGTGACATCACTCGGCACTGCGCTGTGGGTGGTGGCGCTGTTCGCCGTGCTGACGGCACTCGCGGCGCCGCTCGTGCCTGGCCCGCGCGTGACCTGAGCCGCGCGAATCAGTCCTCGAGTTCTGCCTTCGCCATCTCGACGTCCAGCCGCTCCATCGCATCCTTCGGATCGCAAGCCGCCGCGTCGGCGTAGAGCTTCTCGGCCTCTTTCATCTTCTTGTCGCCTTCGAGCATCACCAGGCCATTGGCGTACTCGACCATCGCAATCGCCGAGCTCGGGTTCAGCTTCAGCGCGGTCTTGAACATCGTGAGCCCCGCGTCCTTGCTCGCGCCCTGCGTGCGGCCGAGCAGCGAGCCGACCTTGTCGATGACCTCGGCGTGGAAGGCGCCAAGCGCGATGTGTGCGTCGGCGTGTTTCGGCGCGAGCTTGATGGCGGTCTCGAGCGCGCTCTTGACCTTACCGCCCAGCCCCTGCGCCAGCGCCTTCGTGATGCTGATGCCCTGGCTGTAGCGGCCGAGCGCGTAGGCCATGAAGTAGTAGGCGTTGGCGTTCTTCGGCTCGGCGCCGATCTGCGCTTCGGCACGCTCGGCCACTTCCATG
>JANYFX010000258.1 GCA_025359585.1 Rhizobacter sp.
CGAGGCCACGTTCAGCGACAGCCGCAGCAGGGTCGTCAGCAGGATGACGGACGGGAAGGCCGCGAAGTCGAGCGGGCGCACCATGTAGGCCGCCACCATCATCACCATCAGCGCCATCGCGATGTTGAAGGTGAACAGCAGGTCGAGCGCGAACGGCGGCAGCGGCAGCACCATCATCGCCAGGATCATCACGACCACCAGCGGCGCGGCCAGCGCCCGGATCGCCTTGGCGTTCGGGCCGAGCCAGTTCTGCATCTGCTGCATCAGCGGGTTCATGGCGGTCGGGGGCTCCGGAAACGGGGGGCGAAGGCGCACCGCGAGGTGCTGCGCCATTGTTCCGGGGCGGGGGCAAAACTTGAGCCGGATAAGCGGGGTGAAGCGGCGCCAGTTCGGGGGCTGTGCCGGCGTGGGGGTCGCGCCGGATGGCGTATCAAAGCTCGAGGTCTATGCCGAATGGGTGTTGGCGCTGGAGCGCATGCATGTGCTGCGCTTGCTGGACCCGACCATCGGGCGAGCGGATCATCGGCGTGCTGCGCGACCTGATCGGCGACTGCGACATAGAAGCGTTGCCGATCGCGTTCACGGCGGTGGCGACCGATCTCGATTCCGGGCGAGAGGTCTGGCTGCGAAACGGCAAGCTGTTCGATGCGATCCGCGCCTCGATCGCCACACCGATGGTGTTCACACCCGTGCGTCACGGCGACCGCACGCTGCTCGACGGGGCGGTCGTCAACCCGGTGCCGATTGCACCGACGCTGGAAGACACGACCGATCTGACGGTCGCGGTGGACCTGAGCGGCCCCGCCGAATCGCGGCCCACGCCGCCGGTCTCGGCCTCGCTCATCGGCGACAACAGCTACCGCAGGCGAATCCTGAAATTCGTCCAGGCGGCACGCCCCGTCCATGCGCCCATCGAGCCCGCTCGCGGTCTCCTCGATGTGGCGTTCACTTCCATGCAGACCATGCAGGACACCATCGCACGCCTCAGGCTCTCGGCGTACTCGCCGGACGTGATGGTCGAGGTTCCCCGAAACGCTTGTGGCTTCTTCGAGCTCTGGCGAGCGGAAGAGTTGATCGCGCTCGGGCGAGACCGGGCGGCCCAGGCATTCGCACAGGCTGGCCGTTAGGCCCGCCGGACGACAGGCCCTCGAACCGCCGCGGCAGGGGCGGCGGCCGAGGTTTCCGAGGCTACGAACTGCCGCAGTCGCGAAGCTGTGTTGCTTCAGAACACGCGCCGAGCTCCGGGCCTGCGCTCACCGGCCCTGCCGGAACTGACGCAGCGTGTCGAATGCGGCGCAGCGTGTCGCGGGCGACAAAGTACGCCTCGGTCTGCTTCTCGCTCATGGCAAGCAATCCTCTGCGCCGCCCTGTCGAGCTGTGGGTCCGCCGCGCGCTGTTCGAGAGGGCATGGCCGGATTGTGAATGCATGGTCGACTCCTTTCTCCAGGGTTCATCGGGATTCAGCTGCTGCTGACCCGTCCGAAGATAGGTGCCCGTGTTTTGCGTTTCAAGTCGCTTCAGCCCGACCTGCGGCTTTCGGCCAGATCACTTGACCAGCGGGCGCACGGTCGTGAAGCCGCCGTCGACCGCAATCACCTGACCGGTGATGCGCAGGGCGCCGTCGGACAACAACCAGGCGATGGTGTCGGCCACCTGCGCCGCGGTTTGAACCCCGCCTAGCGGGTACTGCTTGCCGGCGCCTTCGCGCATCGCGTCGAGCCGCAGCATGCTGGCGGTCATCGGCGTTTCGGTCATGCCCGGCGCAACCGCGTTGACCCGCAGCCTGAGCGGCGCATAGGTGGCAGCGGCGCTGCGCACCAGCGCCTCGATGCCGCCCTTGGCCGCCGCGATGGCCTCGTGGTTGGCCACGCCGATGCGCGCCACCACGCTCGACGCGAGCACTGCGGCTCCAGCCGTGCCGGCCGCCCGCATCGCCTCGACCCAGGCTTGCAGCATGTAGACCGCGCTGTCGAGATTGACGCGCATGACCTCGCGGTACTGGGCCGGGCTGGTGCGGTGCAGCGGCGCGATCAGCGTGCTGCCAACGCAGTGCGCGAGCAGCGCCGGCGCGGCACCGAGTTCGCTGCGGCAAGCGGCGATCGCCTCGGCGGCGCCTTCGGGCGTGGTGGTGTCGAACACCAGGTGCGCGTCGGCCGCCACGGCCGCGAGCGCGGCAGCGTCGCGCCCGACCGCGGCAACGCGGTGCCCGCCGCTGCGCAGCCGGGCCACCACCTGCGAGCCGATCCCGCCGCGCGCGCCAGTCACCAGGGCCACCAGGTTTTGCGATGGGTTCATGCGAAGTTCGCCGTTGCGGCGGCACAGTTGTTTCGGTCCGGGGTGTGGGCCCGCTTCCACCATTGCGAGAACGAGGTGCAGGGTTTGTCGACCTTGCCAAAGAGCGGGCGAACCGCGGCCATGGTGACCACGCTGCGGAGGGCCGCATCGAGGTGTT
>JANYFX010000281.1 GCA_025359585.1 Rhizobacter sp.
CCACGCGCTTCGCCGCAGAGGCCGGCTTCGACTGGCTGGAACTGCACTGCGCGCACGGCAGTGAACACTTCGAGCGGGTAACGCAGGCGGTTTTCCAGCGACCCCCCGTATTCGTCGCTGCGTTGATTGGTGAGTGGCGAGATGAACGACGACAGCAGGTAACCGTGGGCGCAGTGCAGTTCCAGCCAGTCGAAGCCCGCTGCCGCGGCGTGGTGTGTGGCACGCACGAAGTCATCGCGCACACGGTCCATGTCGGCACGCGTCATCGCGTGCGACCAGTCGCTCACGCCGTCGAGGTATTGCTGCGGCGAGGCGGAGACCAGCGGCCAGTTGCCATGGTCCAGCGGCCGGTCGGTTCCTTCCCAGGCCACGCGCGTCGAGCCCTTTGCACCGGCATGGCCGAGCTGCATCGCGACCCTCGCGTCGCTGTTCGTGTGCACGAAGTCGACGATGCGCTTCCAGCCGTCGCGCTGCATTTCATTCCACAAGCCCGGGCAGCCCGGCGTGATGCGCGCGTCGGGCGAAGTGCAGGTCATCTCGGCGACGACGAGGCCTGCGCCGCCCATCGCCCTCGCGCCCAGATGCACGAGGTGGTAGTCGGCCGGCAGGCCATCGACACACGAGTACTGCGCCATCGGCGAGACGACGATGCGGTTCTTCAGCGTCACGCTGCGGGCCGTGAACGGCGTGAACATCGGCGGGACCGGCGCGTGCCCCGGCCCGCGCTTCACGCCGGCGTGTTCGGCGATCCAGTCTTCATGGTCTTCGACATAGGCCTTGTCGCGCAGCCGCAGGTTCTCGTGGCTGATGCGCTGGCTGCGCGTGAGCAGCGAGTAGGCGAACTGCTCGGGCGGCAGGTTCACGTAACGGTCGACGTTCTCGAACCACTCGGTCGAGTTGCGCGCCGCGTTCTGGATGCGCAGCACCTCGATGCTGCGCACGTCTTCGTAGTGCTGCAGCGCGCCGGCCAGATCGTGCGGTGTCTTTTCAATGCAGCGCGCGAGTTCGATCGCGTCTTCGAGCGCGAGCTTGGTGCCCGAGCCGATCGAGAAGTGCGCGGTGTGCGCCGCGTCGCCCATCAGCACCACCGGCGCGCGGCCGTTGTGGTGCACCCAGCGCTGGCACACCACCCGCGGAAAGCGGATCCACTGCGCCGAGCCACGCAGGTGGCTGGCGTTCGAGATGAGCTTGTGGCCGTCGAGGTGTTTCGCGAACAAGCGCTCGCAGTACGCGATGCACTCCTCCTTCTCCATCGTGTCGAAGCCGGCCTTCAGCCACACGCTCTCGGGCGCTTCGATGATGAAGGTGGAGGTGGTGTCGTCGAAGCGGTAGGCGTGCGCCTGGAACCAGCCGTGCGGCGTCTCTTCGAACGCGAAAGTGAAGGCCTCGAAGAGTTTGTGCGTGCCGAGCCAGACGAAGCGGCACAGGCGCATGTCGATGTCGGGCTGGTAGGTGGCGGCGTACTTGGTGCGGATGCGGCTGTTCAGGCCGTCGCAGGCGATGATCAGGTCGGCCTCGGGATACTGTTCGTCGCCCTGCACGTCGGTTTCGAACACGAGTTGCACGCCGAGGTCTTCGCAGCGCTGTTGCAGGATGTTCAGCAACCGCTTGCGGCCGATGCCGCAGAAGCCGTGCCCACCCGAGCGCATCTGGTGACCAAGGATGTTGACCTCGATGTCGTCCCAGTGGTTGAAGGCACCGAGGATCTGCGCCGCCGAGACCGGGTCGGACGACTGCAGGTTGCCGAGCGTCTGGTCGGAGAACACCACGCCCCAGCCGAAGGTGTCGTAGGGGCGATTGCGCTCGACCACCGTGACGGTGTGCGAAGCGTCTTGCAGCTTCATCAGCAGCGCAAAGTACAGACCCGACGGGCCGCCGCCGATGCAGACGATGTTCATGAACGCTCCGGGAACCGAGGGGCTGGGCCGACACGCGGTGTGTGGGCACCCGAAGAAGGTTAATCGTGAATAGTTGACTTGTAAAGCATTTTGCGAAAAAACCAAGTTGCGGTCGCGGGTGCTGACACAATCACGGGCTGGTATGCATCGTGCTGCTCGCTGTTCGCCACGCTGCGCCGCCAACGCATGTTCCCCGCCCAACTCCAGCCCTTCCGCCCGCGCCTGCTCGACGCTTTGCGCGGTTACGACCGCGGCCGCGCGCTGGCCGACATCGGCGCCGGGCTCACGGTCGGCGTGGTGGCCTTGCCGCTGGCGATGGCCTTCGGCATCGCCAGTGGTGTCAAACCCGAGCAAGGCATCATCACCGCCATCGTCGCCGGCTTCCTGATCTCGGCGCTCGGCGGCTCCACGGTACAGATCGGCGGGCCGGCCGGGGCCTTCATCGTGATCGTGTTCGGCATCGTCGAGCGTTACGGGCTGACCAACCTGCTGATCGCGACCGCCCTCTCGGGCGCGCTGCTGTTCGCGATGGGCGCGCTCAAGCTCGGCACACTGGTGCGCTACGTGCCGGTGCAGATCATCATCGGCTTCACCAACGGCATCGCGGTGCTGATCGCACTGTCGCAGCTCAAGGATCTGTTCGGTCTGGCCACAGCCAAGGCCTCGGCCGACTTCTTCGCCCAGCTCGGCGCGCTGCTCAACAACCTTCACAGCTTCAACCCCTTTGCCTTCGCGATCGGCATCGTCTCTTTCGGCGGTTTGTTCCTGTGGCCTCGACTGTTCGTCAAGAACGCGGCGCTGCTGCCTTCGCGTCTGAGCGAAGGGCCGCTCGGCCGGATCGCTTCGCACGTGCCCGGCCCGGTGGTAGCCCTCGTCACGATGACGGCGGCCACGGCCTGGCTGCAGTTGCCGGTCGAGACCATTGGCAGCCGCTTCGGTGGCATTCCGCAGGGCTTGCCATCGCTG
>JANYFX010000319.1 GCA_025359585.1 Rhizobacter sp.
CAGCGCGCGCAGGAAGAGCACCGCCGGCAGTTGATCCAGCTGCTGGCCGAGATCGAAAAGCGCGTCAACGAAGAGAACGCGCGGCCCAAGCGCCGCTACATCAGCCCGGCCACGCGCGAGGAGGTCTACGCGCTCTACTACGATCAGTTGCGGCGCAAGATCGAAGAGCGCGGCACGCGCAACTTCCCCGAGAATCAGGGCCACAAACTCTATGGCGAGCTGACGATGAACGTGACCGTCGATGCCGAAGGCCGCGTGGTCGAGACCGAGATCGTGCGCCCTTCGACCTCACGCGTGCTGGACCGGCGCGCGGTCGCGATCGTGCGGGCGGCGGCGCCGTTCGGGCCGTTCAGCGCGGCAATGCGCAAGCGTGCCGATCAGCTGGTCGTCACGTCGCGCTTCAAGTTCACGCGTGAAGAAAGCATGGAAGCAACGATGCTGGAATCCATCAAGAATTGACTGCCATGGATCACTATGTCGTGGCCGGCAACCCGGTCGAACACAGCCAGTCGCCGTTCATCCACGCCGAGTTCGCGCGCCAGGCCGGGCAGGCGATGGAGTACGGACGTGTGCTGTGGCCGCTGACGGGCTTCGAGGACTCGCTGAGGGCACTCGTGGCGAGCGGCGCCCGGGGTTGCAACATCACGGTGCCGTTCAAGTTCGAGGCCGCGCGCGTGGCCAACCGGCTGAGCGAACGCGCGGCACTGGCGCAAGCGGCCAACGTGCTCAGCTTCGACGCCGAAGGCTGGCGCGGCGACAACACCGACGGTGTCGGCCTGGTGCGCGACATCGAGCACAACGCGGGTGTCTTGCTGCGTGACAAGCGCGTGTTGCTGATCGGTGCCGGCGGCGCTGCGGCTGGCGTGCTCGGGCCGCTGCTGCGGGCGCAGCCGGCCGAGGTGGTGGTGGCGAATCGCACGCTGGAGCGGGCGCAGGCGCTGGTGGATCGGCACCGTTCGGTGGCGGTGGGATCGCTGTTGCGCGCCTGCGCCCTCGAGCGTTGTGGCGAAGGCTTCGATGTGGTCGTCAACGGCACGGCCAGCAGCTTGCAAGGCGGTGCGATTCCGGTGCCCGACGCGGCGCTGCGGCCGGGCTCGCTGGCGCTCGACATGATGTACGGGCCGGCGGCGCAAGGCTTTCTGGCCTGGGCCGCGAAGCACGGGGCCACCGGCCGCGACGGCCTGGGCATGCTGGTCGAACAGGCCGGCGCGGCATTCGAGCTGTGGCGCGGCGTGCGGCCCGACACCGCGCCGGTGCTGGCGGCGGTGCGCGAGCGCATGGTGCAGGCCCGATCGTGAAAGCGGCTGGGGGCCATCTGTTGCGAGCGCTGGTACTGGTGCTGTTTTCGGCGCTGGCCTTGCAGCTGTTTTTTCTGGGGCGCGTCGCGATGATGGCGGTCGTCGACCCGCAGTCCACCACCTTCCAGCGCTCGGAAGCGTGGCGGCTTCTGACCGAAAAACACCAGATTTTGTGGAGCCAGCAGTGGGCCGATGACGCACGCATTTCGGCGAACCTGAAACGCGCGGTGATCGCCTCGGAAGATGCCGGCTTCGCCGACCACAGCGGCGTCGAATGGGACGCGCTGGAAAAGGCCTGGGAGCGCAACCAGAAAGCCGAGGCGCGGGTCGAGAAGATCAACGAACAGATCGACAAGCGCGCGCAGAAGAAGGCGCTCAACGACAAGCCGGCCGCCGTGACCAAACCCGTGGTTCATGCGCAGCCCAAAGTGGTGGGTGGCTCGACCATCACCCAGCAGCTGGCGAAGAACCTGTTCCTCGGCAGCGAACGCAGCCTGTTGCGCAAGGCGCAGGAGTTCGTGGTGACCTTCATGCTCGAAGCATTGCTGTCGAAGCAGCGCATTCTGGAGATCTACCTCAACAGCGTCGAATGGGGCGAAGGTGTGTTCGGCGCCGAAGCCGCGGCGCGCCACTACTTCCGGGTCGGCGCGAATGGCCTCGGGGTGATGCAGGCGGCGCAGCTCGCGGTGATGCTGCCGGCTCCGAAGCGGTTCGAGAAACGCCCCGGTTCGGCGTATGTTGTCGGCCGCGCCGGGACGGTCGCAGCGCGCATGGGCGCGGTCGAGTTGCCCTGAGGGCGCGGCTCGAGGCTTTCTGGAATCACACGATGTCTTCGACACTCACCGACGAAATTGCCGCCACCGCCGCACGGCTGGTGGTTGAAGAAGGCATGGAGTACGGCCCTGCCAAGCGCCGCGCCGCACGCCAGTTGGGCCGGCACAGCACCCGCGCTTCCGAGCTGCCCTCCAACGACGAGGTGGAAAACGAAGTCCGGGCCTACTTGTCGATCTTCTGCGCCGAGACCCAACCGGCCGAGCTGGCCGAGCTGCGTGCCGTGGCGCGGACCTGGATGGAACGCCTGGCCGAGTTTCGACCGCACCTGACCGGCGCGGTCTGGCGTGGCACGGCGACACGGCTCAACAACGTTCACCTTCAGCTCTTTTGCGACGACTCGAAAGCAGCCGAACTCGCCCTCATCGACCGGGGTGTGTCGTACGACGTGGGCAGCACGACGGGCTTGCGCGGCGCCGAGGTCGACGTGCTGAGCGTGAGCAGCCCGAGCGCCGTGTTCGGTGAGCACGTCACCGTGCACCTGAGCGTGCTCGACCATGACGACCTGCGCGGTGCGCTGAAGCCCGACGCCACCGGCCGCCCGCAACGCGGCGACCTGGCCGCCTTGCGCAAGCTGATGGAGGCCGCGTGAAGCGGCGCGGGCTGGTCGTGGCTGCGGTCGCGGCTTCGGCGGCCGCAGCGGGGGTGGCTGGCGCGCTGTGGCGCCGACAGGCGCAAGCCGCGTCCGAGATGCAGGCCCTGCTGTGGTCGAAGAGTTTCGAGAAGCCCGGCGGTGGCGAGTTGCCCCTGGCGGGTTTTCGCGGCAAACCGGTGTTGCTCAATTTCTGGGCGACGTGGTGCGGGCCGTGCGTCACCGAGCTGCCCTTGCTCGACCGGTTTCATCGAGACCAGCAGGCGCGCGGCTGGCAGGTGATCGGCCTGGCGGTGGACAACGACGCGCCGGTACAAGCGTTTCTCGCGCAGCATCCAGTCAGTTTCCCGGTGGGTCTGGCCGGCTTCGAAGGCGTGAGCCTGTCGCGCAGGCTCGGCAATGCCGGCGGTGGGCTGCCGTTCAGCGTCGTCTTCGATGCAGCCGGTGCCGTGCAATACCGGAAAGTTGGCGCCATCGCTCCGGAAGATCTGCTTCTTTGGGCTGCTCGCACCGCGCAGTAGCGCGGCCGAGGGCCGCATCGGCGCAAGTTTGTGCCGGCGGATTAAATTCTTGTCAACAGAGGGCAACTGAATTCAAAGCGCGTAAAGTGCGCGGCTTCTTGAGTGCAAGATGCTCGGAATTTAACGCCCGAAGAGGCACACCTGACCGGCATCATCGTACCGGCCGAGAACACGTTGGAGAGAACATGGACCTTCGCAAGCTGAAGACACTGATCGATCTGGTGTCGGATTCGAACATTTCAGAGCTGGAGATCACCGAAGCCGACGGCAAGGTGCGAATTGTCAAATCCGAACCCGCCGCGGCCGCCCCCTTGGTGTACGCGCCTGGCCCGGTGATGGCAACACAACCCGTCGCTGCGGCGGTGGCAGCAGCACCTGCGGAGCCGGTGGCCACACCGGTGGACCCTGGCCATGCGGTGAAGTCACCGATGGTCGGCACCTTCTATCTTTCGGCCAGCCCGGGCTCGAAGGCCTTCGTGGAAGTCGGATCGCAGGTCAAGGAAGGCGATCCGATCTGCATCATCGAAGCGATGAAGATCATGAACGAGATCGAGGCCGACAAGTCGGGCACGGTCAAGCGCATCTTGTGCGAAAACGGCCAGGCGGTGGAGTTCGGACAGCCCTTGTTCATCATCGAATAAGGTCGCCATGTTCAAGAAAATCCTGATTGCGAACCGCGGTGAAATCGCCCTGCGGATCCAGCGCGCGTGTCGCGAACTTGGCATCAAGTCGGTTGTCGTGTATTCCGAGGCCGACCGTGACGCAAAGTACGTGAAGCTTGCCGACGAGGCCGTGTGCATCGGCCCGGCGGCTTCGGCTCAAAGCTATCTCAACATGCCGGCGATCATTTCGACCGCCGAGGTCACCGACGCTGAAGCGATTCACCCCGGCTACGGCTTTCTCGCGGAAAACGCCGACTTCGCAGAACGCGTGGAGCGCAGCGGCTTCGTCTTCATCGGGCCGACCCCGGCGTCGATCCGCGTGATGGGTGACAAGGTTTCGGCCAAGCAGGCAATGATCAAGTCGGGTGTGCCGTGTGTGCCGGGCTCGGAAGGCGCGTTACCTGACGACCCGAAAGAGATCATCCGCGCCGGCCGTGCCGTGGGCTACCCGGTGATCATCAAGGCCTCGGGCGGCGGCGGGGGGCGCGGCATGCGGGTCGTGCACACCGAGGCCGCGCTGATCCACGCGGTGCAGACGACGCGGGCCGAAGCCGGCGCGGCGTTCGGCAACCCGGCCGTGTACATGGAGAAGTTTCTCGAGAACCCGCGCCACATCGAGATCCAGATCCTCGCCGACGAGCACAAGAACGCGGTCTGGCTGGGCGAGCGCGACTGCTCGATGCAGCGCCGCCACCAGAAGATCATCGAAGAAGCACCGGCACCGGGCATTCCACGTCGGGTGATCGAGCGCATCGGCGAGCGTTGCGCGGCAGCTTGCAAGAAGATCGGCTACCGCGGCGCCGGCACCTTCGAATTTCTGTACGAGAACGGCGAGTTCTTCTTCATCGAGATGAACACGCGGGTTCAGGTCGAACACCCCGTGACGGAGCTGGTGACGGGCATCGACATCGTGCAGATGCAGATCCGCATCGCCGCCGGCGAGAAGCTGCCGTTCACGCAACGCAACATCCAGATGCGCGGACATTCGATCGAGTGCCGCATCAACGCCGAAGACCCCTACAAGTTCACGCCTTCACCGGGCCGCATCACGATGTGGCACCCACCAGGCGGCCCGGGTGTGCGCGTCGATTCGCATGCGTACACGAACTACTTCGTGCCGCCGAACTACGACTCGATGATCGGCAAGATCATCGTCTACGGCGACACGCGTGACCAGGCGCTCGCGCGCATGCGGATCGCGTTGTCGGAGACCGTGATCGAGGGCATCCAGACCAACATTCCGCTGCACCGCGAGCTGATGGTGGATGCCAAGTTCATCGAAGGTGGCACCAGCATTCACTACCTCGAAGGCTGGCTGAGTCAGCACAAGCGCTGAGGCGATGACGGCCCCCACGTCACTTCGTTGCTGCCCCCCGAGGGGGCGCTCAGCCGCTAGGGTCGCGAAGGGGCCCCTTCGTGGCCCTTGGCGGCCCGGCGCCGCCTGAGGCATGGTCGAGCTGCAGTTGCTGGCGCCCGAGGCGTGCGTGGACATGGCCTCGGACGCGCTGATCGACGAGCTCGACGCCTTGTCGGTGTCGGTCGAAGATGCCGACGCGAACACGAGCGCCGAGTCGGCGCTGTTCGGTGAGCCGGGCATGCCGGCTCCGCGCAGTGGCTGGCAGCGCTCGATGCTCAAGGCCTTGTTCGCGGACGAAGCCCTGGCCACGTCCGCAGCCGCCTTGCTGTTGGCGCAAGACTGGGCGCAAGGCATCGAGCTGCACGCGGTACGGGCGGTGGAAGAGCAGGACTGGGTGCGCCTGACGCAGTCGCAGTTCGCTCCGGTGCCGGTAACGCCGGAGTTCTGGATCGTGCCGAGCTGGCACGAACCACCGCCGCAAGCGCGACGCGTGATCCGCCTCGACCCGGGTCTGGCCTTCGGGACCGGCACCCACCCGACCACCCGCATGTGCTTGCGCTGGACAGCGCAACAAGCGCCCCGCAAAGCTTCACGCTGGACGCGTGTGCTCGACTACGGCTGCGGATCCGGGATTCTCGCGATCGGAGCGGCGCTGCACGGGGCGACCGACATCGATGCAGTGGACATCGACCCGGCAGCCGTCGAATCCACCAAGGCGAACGCGCGCCACAACGGTGTTCATCTTCGCGCCGGCCTGCCCGATGCCGCGCACGGGACTTACGCGCTGGTCTTCGCCAACATCCTTGCCACACCGCTCAAGCTGCTGGCGCCGCTCTTGTCTTCGCACGTCGGACCTGGCGGAGACCTGGTGCTGGCGGGCATTCTGGAGCGCCAGGCCGACGAACTCAAGCTGGCTTATGCACCGTGGCTGGAACTGCAAGTCAGCGACACCGAAGACGGGTGGATTCTGATGACCGCAAGCCGGGCGGCCTGAAGGTGCATGGCATGATTCAAACATGAGTCTGGCCACACGATGCACCTCTTGCGGCACCGTCTTTCGCGTCGTGCAAGATCAGCTCAAGGTCTCCGAAGGCTGGGTGCGCTGCGGTCGCTGCAACGAGGTTTTCAACGCGCTCGAAGGCCTGTTCGACCTGGAGCGCGATACACCGCCGGAAGGTTCGCCGGCTCAGGGCGGTCGAATCGCGGTGTCTGCTTCTGGCGCCGGCACGCCCTGGGAGAATGACAGCTTCGTTGCGGAGCCCGACGCCAATCTGGTCGACACCCTCGACACACGCTTGTTCGGCTCTCGCCGGGCCGATTCGGACTCAACCCCGGCGAACCATGTGCGCGCGCGTGACCGCCATGAGTTTTCGGACGCGCAGTTCAACCCGGAATGGGTGGCGGACGATGACGATCCATCACAAGTGGGCGCGCTCTTTTCGCCGGCCGCGGTTGAAGAGGATCGCGACACGGAGAAGCCGGCACCCGAGTTCGTGCGCCGCGCGCAACGGGAAGAGCGTTGGCGCAGTCCGGCCGCGCGTCTTGTCCTGTCGTTCACGGGCTTCGCTCTTGTGGCGCTCCTGGCGCTGCAGGGAGCACACCACTTCCGTGATCTTGTCGCTGCACGTTGGCCGGGCCTCAAGCCTGCACTGATGGTTTGGTGCGAAACGCTGAGTTGCCGAATCGAAGCGCCACGCCGGATCGAAGACATTTCGGTTGAGAACACCGCGTTGGCGCGTGTCGGCACGTCCGATGTTTTCCGGCTCTCGGTGACCTTGCGCAACCGCAGCACGATCGGCCTGGCCTTGCCTTCGATCGAGCTGAGCTTGACCGATGCTTCGGGCCAACTGGTTGCGAGACGGGCTCTGGCGCCGCGTGACTTTCGGATCAACTCGCCGCTTGTGCCGGCCGGTGGCGAGTCACCGCTGCAATTGCTTCTGTCGGCCGGCGGCCCTCGCGTGAGCGGCTACACGGTCGAAATTTTTTACCCTTGATTTCACTTCCTCCGCCGCGTTCACGGCGGCCCGTTTCGATTCTTGACTTTTGGAGCAGCCATGTCGGCACTCATCTGTGGTTCACTCGCGTTCGACACGATCACCACGTTTCCGGGGCGCTTTGCGCAGCAGATTCTTCCAGAGCAATTGCACATTCTCAATGTGTCGTTTCTGGTCCCGACCCTGCGACGCGAATTTGGCGGGTGTGCCGGTAATATTGCCTACACCCTCAGCCAACTCGGTGGCGAGCCGCTGGTGATGGCAGCCTGCGGCTCTGATGGCGGAGAGTATCTTGACCGGATTCGGTCATGGGGCGCGAGCACGGAATTCGTTCGCGAGGTCGCCGAGCACCACACCGCACAAGCGATCATCATCACCGACACCGACAACAACCAGATCACAGCCTTTCACCCGGGCGCGATGCAGTTGGCCCATTTGACAACGGTGCCCGCGGATCGCAATATCAATGTCGCCATCGTCGCACCCGACGGCCGGGACGCGATGCTCGTTCACGCAGCGCAGTTGGCGAGCGCTGGCATCCCTTTCGTCTTCGATCCGGGGCAAGGTCTGCCGATGTTCGACGGTGCAGAGCTCAAGCGCTTCGTCGAACAAGCGAGTTGGGTGGCGCTCAACGACTACGAAGCAAAGATGCTGTGCGACCGCACCGGGGAGACGCTTGAGACGCTGTCGCGCTCGCATCTGCGCGGCGTGGTCGTCACGCTGGGAGCGCAGGGCTGCGACCTCTGGCAACAAGGCATTCGCAAACACGTGCCGGGAGTGGTCGCAACACAGCTGCTCGACCCGACAGGTTGTGGCGACGCGTTTCGCGCAGCCTTGCTCTATGGCATCGAGCGCGGCTGGCCTCTCGAACGTTGCGTCGAGTTGGGCAACCGCGTCGGAGCCGTCAAGATCGCCTGTCTGGGCGGCCAGAACCACCGATTGGATTGCGCGGCGCTGGGTCTTTGACTGCGCTGCGGCTTCTGGCATCGATCGCTCGATGTTCCGAGGCGCCGCAATGCGCGCCCATCGTGGCTTGCAGCGGCTGGCCGGAGGAACCCCAACTCGCGGTCACGACGGGTTGGCTGGAGGGAGGGGACATAGAGAGACCGTGAGCCAGTTCCCGGGCTTTTCGAGCGCCCCGACCGATCGAAAAGCCGCAGAACGACAGGAGCCTGGAATCGCCGACGCCGCCTCCGCAGTGGCGCCATCCAAGTTCATCCAGCAACACGGATGGTCGCGGTCATGAATCGACATCGACGGCAACAAAAAACCCGGCCGAAGCCGGGTTTGTCACTGCGTGAGTGAATTTCTCAGGGCTTGCTTCCCGTCGGGAATGGCCACGCCGCCTGCGGGCTGAGCGAGGTCTTTGCGGGTTGCACTGGAACTGCGACGACCACCGCCGCCTTTTTGGCGGCCGGCTTTTTCGCGGCTTTCTTCGCAGCGGCCTTCTTGGCCGGCGCCTTCTTCGCGGCGGCCTTCTTGGCCGGCGCCTTCTTGGCCGGCGCCTTCTTGGCAGCGGCCTTCTTGGCCGGCGCCTTCTTGGCAGCGGCCTTCTTGGCTGGCGCCTTCTTCGCAGCG
>JANYFX010000320.1 GCA_025359585.1 Rhizobacter sp.
TGCCGACCCACGGCGACAGGATGATCGCCAGAATGCCGACCGGCGCCGTTGCCAGCCCGGCCCAGGTGGCGGTGTAGCCCATGTACTGCTGCAGCCAGAGTGGCAGCAGCACCACGTTGCCGAAGAACAGGCCGTAGGCGATCGACAGCGACATCGTGCCCATCACGAAGTTGCGGCGCACGAACAGGCGCAGGTCGACGATCGGGTGTTTGTCGGTCAGTTCCCAGGCCAGGAAGAACAGTAAGCTCACCGAAGCCACGACCGCGAGCGTGACGATCTGGCCGGAAGAGAACCAGTCGAGCTCCTTGCCCTTGTCGATCATGATCTGCATCGACCCGACGAAGAGCACGAGCAGCACGAGGCCGACCACGTCGAGCGGCACACGGCGCGGGCCGGGGTCGCGCTTGCGGTAGATCGACCACGTGAGCCCGGCGGCGAACAGGCCGACCGGGATGTTGATGTAGAAGATCCACGGCCACGAGATGTTGTCGGTGATCCAGCCGCCGAGCAGCGGCCCGGCGACCGGCGCCACCAGCACGGTGATGGCCCACATCGCCATCGCGGTGCCGGCCTTGGCACGCGGGTAGCTCGCGAGCAGCAGCGTTTGCGAGAGCGGAATCATCGGCCCGGCCACCAGGCCTTGCAGCACGCGGAAGGCGATCAGCATGCCGATGTTCGGCGCCAGGCCGCACAACCACGACGCGATCACGAACAGCAGCACGCTGGCCGTGAACAGGCGCACCTGGCCGAAGCGCTGCGTGAGCCAGCCGGTCAGCGGCACCGAAATCGCGTTGGCCACGGCGAACGAGGTGATGACCCAGGTGCCCTGCGCCGGGCTCACGCCCATGTCGCCCGAGATCGCGGGGATCGACACGTTCGCGATCGAGGTGTCGAGCACGTTCATGAAGGTGGCGAGCGACAGCGCGATCGTGCCCAGCACCAGGTCGCTGCCCTTGAGCGGCGCGAAGGCTTGGGGCACGGCGGGCGGTGCGGCCACAGGCGCCGGCTCGGCGGCGCCGGGCGCGCCCGGCAGCGCGGCGGAAGTGGATGACATCAGCGGCTCCGGCGAATCACTTCAGGCGGGTGGCCGGCACGGCGGCGGCGCTGCCGGAGGCCAGCGTTGCGACCGACGCCGCGGACGACGACACGGTGGCGGCGGCAGCCTCGGGCGCAGCGGCAGGCCGCGTGCCGGCGGCCACATCGAGCTTCGCCACACGCCCGCCGTTGGCCACGATGATCCTGCGCACTTCGGTGTCGGCCGCGGTGTTGTTCTGCTCGAAGACCTTGGTCTCGGCCACGGCCGAAGTGCGCGAGGCGTCGGCCAGCATGCGGCCTTCGGTCTGGCTCACGTCGACCTTCGCGTCCATCGACAGGCCGACCCGCAGCGGGTGCTCGACCAGGTCTTTGGCGTCGAGCGTGATGCGCACCGGCACCCGCTGCACCACCTTGATCCAGTTGCCGGTGGCGTTCTGCGCCGGCAGCAGCGCGAAGGCCGCGCCGGTGCCCGCGCCCAGGCCTTCGACCTTGCCCTTGTATTCGACCTTCTTGCCGTACACGTCGGCGAGCAGCGACACCGGCTGGCCGATGCGCAGCTTCTGCAACTGGCTTTCCTTGAAGTTGGCTTCGACCCAGACCTGGTTCAGCGCGATCACCGACATCAGCGGCGCGCCGGCCTGCACCCGCTGGCCGAGCTGCACGCTGCGCTTCGCAACATAGCCGTCGACGGGGGCCAGCAGATCGGCCCGCTTGAGCGCGAGGTAGGCCTCACGAACACGGGCTGCGGCACGCTGCACATTGGGGTGCTGTTCGAGCGCTACGCCGTCGGTGAGCGTTTGGTTCGATACCAGTTGTTCGCGCGCCGCGAGTGCGGCCGATTGCGCTGCCGCGACGCTGCTCTTCGAAGCTGCGACCTGCGAAGTCACGTGGTTGAACTCTTCCTTGCCGACCGCGCCGGTGGCGACCAGCGGCGCCCGCCGCGCCACGTCGTCCTGCGCGCGGGCCAGATCGCTCTGGGCGCGTGCCAGATCGGCGTCGCGCAACGCAATCTGCGCTTTCAGCGTGCCGTTGTTCGCGAACAGCGTGCGCACTTCGCGCACCGTCTGCGCGAGCTGGGCTTCGGCCTGGTCGAGCGCGACCTGCGCGTCGGCCGGGTCGAGCTTGACCAGCAGTTGCCCGGCCTTCACGTGGTCGGTGTCGTCGGCGTTGATCGCGACGACGGTGCCGCCGACCTGCGGCGTGAGCTGCACGACGTTGCCTTGCACGTAGGCGTTGTCGGTTGACTCGTAGTGGTTCAGCACCAGCGCCCAGTAGGCGCCATAAGCGATGCCGGCGACCACCACGACGGCGCTGATCGCGCCGAGCGCCTTCTTGCGGGTGGGGTTGCCTTGCGGGGCCGGGTTGGTTTCGGGGGCGGTCATGGGTGTTCTCCGGGAATCTTTGAGGTGTCGATGAGGTTCAGCGGGCAGCGGGGCCTACGGCGGCAACGCGCTGCGCGTCGGCTGGGTCGGCGACATAACCACCGCCGAGCGCACGGATGAGTGCGATCTGGCTGTCGAGCGTGCGGGCTTTCAAATCGGTGGCCTGGCGGCGCTGGTTCAGCACACCGGCTTCGGCGTTGAGCACGGTGAGGTAAGTGCCCAGGCCGGCCTTGTAGCGCTGGGTCGCCAGGTCGTAGGCCGACTCGGCAGCGGCTTGCGCCTGCGCCTGTTCGCGCTGCTGGCGTTCGATCGAACGCAGCGAGCCGATCTGGTCGGCCACGTCGTGCACCGCGTCGATCACGGCGCCGTTGTAGGTTTCGATCGCGGCGTCGAGGTCGGCGGTCTTGCCTTTCAGGTTGGCACGCAGGCGGCCCGAGTCGAAGATCGGCAAACGGATCGCCGGGCCGGCGCCGTACTGTTCGCTGCCCGACTTGACGAGTTGGTCGAGGCCGATGCTCGCCAGGCCGACGAACGCACTCAGGTTGATGTTCGGATAGAACTGCGCCTTCGCACTTTTCATGTCGCTGGTGGCGGCTTCGATGCGCCAGCGCGCGGCGGCGATGTCGGCGCGGCGGCCGAGCAGATCGGCCGGCACGGCGGCAGGCAAAGGCACGGCCTGCACGCTGCGCAGCGCCGGACTCAGCGTGTCGAGCGCGTCGGGGGCTTGTGCGCTCAAGGCCGCGAGGGCGTGGCGTGTCAGCGTGATCTGCTCGGCCAATGCTTCGATCTGCTGGCGCGATTCGGGCAAGGCGCCCTGACCCTGGCGCAGCTCGACGGTCGTGTCCAGACCGCCGTCGACACGCTGGCGGATCAGCGACAAGGTTTCGTCGCGCTGTGCGAGCGCGCGCTCGGCGACCGTGCGTTGCTCGATCAGCCGGGCGAGCTGAACATAGGTGCGCGCCACGTTGGAAGCGAGCAGCACACGCGCAGTTTCGATGTCGGCCTGCGCGGCGCGCTGCGCGCCCACGGCGGCTTCGATCGCAGCGCGGTTGCGGCCGAACAGGTCGAGCTCCCAGGACGCATTGGCTTGCAGCGTGCCGAGCGTGCGGATCGAACCACCGAGCGGCGGCGGGTAGATGCTGGTGGCGCTGAAGCGCTGGCGCGTCACGTCGAACACGCCGTTCACCTGCGGGCCGTCGGCGGCCTGCGCGCCGGCGACCGAAGCCTGGGCGCGTGCGAGCCGCGCGGCCGCGACCTTGAGCGACGGGCTGCCGGCGATCGTGCGCTGGATCAGGTCGGTCAGGGCGGTGTCGCCGAAACCGAGCCACCAGTCGGCCGCGACGGCCGGTGCCGGTGCGGTGGTGTCGAGCCCGACACTCGCGGCCGGCAGCGCTTGCGCCACCGTCGCAATGCCGGCGCTGCTGGCGCAGCCTGCAAGCGTCAGCACCAGCGACGACGCGATCGCAACGACCATCGCGGTCAATGTGGGCAGGTTGCTCTTGGCGCAGCGCATCAGCGAGTCGTCGGGTGACTCCTGATTCACCGGATTCATGGATAGTTGTTGTGGCTTCATTTGCTCAGGCAAGTATTTTTGTGAGAGGCAGAGGCTCTGCTGTTTCATGGTGCAACCTTTTCGCGCAAGGCCTTCAGGCGGCGTCGCGCAAGGCCTCGCCGGTGTCGAGCATGCGCTGCAGATAACTCTTCAGCGCCACCCACTCGGTCTTCGAAAAGCCGGCCAGGTGCGCGTTCATCACTTCGCTCAGAACGGCAGGCACCCCGGCGACGGCGGCGTCACCTTCGGGGGTGAGCTCGACCTGCACGACGCGGCGGTCTTCGGTCGACCGCACGCGCTTGCACAAGCCCTTTTTTTCGAGGCGGTCGAGCAGTCGCGTCATGGCGCCGGCATCGACCTGCAACCAGCGCGCCAACTCGGCCACTGTGGCGCTGCCGGAGTTCTTGATCTTCAGCAGCGGGCCCCACTGCGCGCTCGTGAGCCCGTGTGCATCGAGGCGTTTGTCGGCCTGGTACACGACCGACAGCATGATGCGCTTCATCAGGTAACCGACGCTCTCTTCAGCACAGTAAGTGCCGGCGCGGTAGAAGTCGGCAGGAGCGGGGGGACGGGCCACGGTGATTGTCTTTCGGTGCGGATGCGCAGACTATAGTTGCCTAGGCAGTTATTGTCAAGGCTTGTCTCGTTCGGTCACGCAACGGGGCACCGCGAAGTGCCGCTGCCCTACACTGCCGCCCATGCCCAGCACCGCCCAGATCAGCGCCCCGCCCGCCCCGGCCGAGGCCGCGCCCCGCAACGTCAAGTCGCTGAGCGGGCTGCTGCCCTTCCTGCGGCCGTACCGGGGCCGGATCGGCATGGCGATCGTGTTCCTCGTGCTCGCCGCCGTGAGCACGCTCGTGTTTCCGGTCGCACTCAAGTCGCTGATCGACCAGGGCCTGATCGCGTCCGACCCCGGCGCGCGCGTGATGGCGCTGCGTGAGCACTTCTTCGCGCTGTTCGGCGTGGGCGCGGCGCTCGGTTTGTTCTCGGCGCTGCGTTTCTACATGGTCACCTGGCTCGGCGAGCGCGTCACGGCCGACCTGCGCAACGCGGTCTACGCCCACGTGGTGACGCAAAGCCCCGAGTTCTTCGAGACCACGCAGACCGGCGAAGTGCTGTCGCGCCTGACAACCGACACGACCCTTGTGCAGACCGTCGTCGGCTCCAGCCTGTCGATGGGCCTGCGCAACGCGGTGCTCGGCATCGGCGCGATGACGATGCTGATCGTGACCAACCCGTATGTGATGACGCAGGTGCTGGGCATCCTCGTGCTGGTGGTCTTGCCGAGCCTGTACTTCGGCCGGCGCGTGCGCAAGCTCAGCCGCGCCAGCCAGGACCGCGTGGCCGATTCGAGCGCGATCGCAGCCGAGGTGCTGAACGCGATTCCGGTGGTGCAGAGTTACACGCAGGAAGCGCGCGAAGCGAAACGTTTCGACGTGTCGACCGAGAACGCCTTCGTCACCGCCGTGAAGCGCACGCGCATGCGCGCTGCCCTGGTCGGCTTCATCATCACCGCGACCTTCGGCGCGCTGCTCTGGGGCCTGTACCAGGGCACGCAGGCGGTCGTGCGCGGCGACATCAGCGCGGGCCATCTTGGCCAGACCGTCGTCTACGTGATCATCCTCGTCAGCAGCGTGGCGGTGCTGTCGGAGGTGTACGGTGATCTGCTGCGCGCGGCCGGTGCGACCGAGCGCCTGATGGAACTGCTGAGCCTGCGCTCGCCGATCGCGTCGCCTGCCAAACCGACGGCGCTGGCGGCGACGAGCGGTGGTTCCTCGTTGGCACTGCGCGACGTGACGTTCCGCTACCCGTCGCGGCCGCAGCACGCGACGCTGTCGCACTTCAGCCTGAACGTGCTGCCCGGCGAAACCGTCGCGCTGGTCGGCCCGAGCGGTGCCGGCAAGAGCACCGTGTTCCAGTTGCTGCTGCGTTTCTACGACGTCGCCGCGGGCCAGGTGCTGGTCGATGGCGTGCCGGTGAAAGAGGTGGCACTCGACGCGCTGCGCGAGCGCATCGGCATCGTGCCGCAGGACAGCGTGATCTTCTCGGCCGACGCGATGGAGAACATCCGCTACGGCAAACCGACGGCCAGCGACGCCGAAGTGATCGCGGCCGCGCAGGCCGCGTTCGCGCACGATTTCATCAGCGCGCTGCCCGAGGGCTACAAGACCTTCCTCGGCGAACGGGGTGTGCGCCTGTCGGGCGGGCAACGTCAGCGCATCTCGATCGCACGGGCGATGCTGAAAAACCCGCCGCTGCTGCTGCTCGACGAAGCCACGAGCGCGCTCGACGCCGAAAGCGAGCGCATGGTGCAGGCCGCGCTCGAGTCAGCGATGAAGGACCGCACCACGCTCGTGATCGCGCACCGGCTGTCGACGGTGCAGCGCGCCGACCGCATCGTCGTGCTCGAAGCCGGTGAGATCGTCGAGACCGGCACGCACGCGCAACTCGTGAATTCCGGCGGACTGTATTCGCGCCTGGCGGCGTTGCAGTTCGACCGCTGAGCCGCAGGGATAATTCGCCACACCTCAACCGGAAGTTCGCCGTGACCTCGTCCCTCACTCGCCCTGTGCGTTCCCAATACGAAGACTTCATGCGCCACGTGAACACGCACGGCGTGTTCAAGGCCGACCGCACCGGCACCGGCACGAAGAGCGTGTTCGGCCACCAGATGCGTTTCGACCTGAACGAAGGCTTTCCGCTCGTCACCACGAAGAAGGTGCACCTCAAGTCGATCATTCTCGAACTGCTGTGGTTCTTGCGCGGTGACGGCAATGCGAAGTGGCTGCAGGAACGCGGCGTGACGATCTGGAACGAATGGGCCAAGCCCGACGGCGACCTCGGCCCGGTCTACGGCGTGCAGTGGCGCTCGTGGCCCAAGCCTGGCGGCGGGCACATCGACCAGATCGCCGAGGTGATCAAGCAGCTCAAGAGCAACCCCGATTCGCGCCGCATCATCGTCAGCGCCTGGAACGTGGCTGACTTGTCGAAGATGGCGCTGATGCCGTGCCACGCTTTCTTCCAGTTCTACGTCGCTGACGGCAAGCTGAGCTGCCAGCTCTATCAGCGCAGCGCCGACATCTTCCTCGGTGTGCCCTTCAACATCGCGAGCTACGCGTTGCTGACGCACATGGTCGCGCAGCAGTGCGACCTGCAGGTCGGCGACTTCATCTGGACCGGCGGCGATTGCCACATCTACAGCAACCACGCCGAGCAGGTGGCGCTGCAGCTCTCGCGTGAGCCGCGCGCCTACCCGACGCTCGAGATCAAACGCCGGCCGGCGTCGATCTTCGACTACGAGTTCGATGACTTCGTTGTGCTCGGCTACGAGCCGCACGCTGCGATCAAGGCGCCGGTGGCGGTTTGATCCAGGCCGTGGTCACCTCCAACGCCGACATGGAAAAACCGGGCCGGGTCGAGCAGCGCCTGACCGATCTGGAGATCAAGGCCAGCTTCACCGAAGATCTGCTGGACCACCTCAACCGGCTCATCGTGCGCCAGCAGGAGCAGATCGATCTGCTGACCCGCGAAGTCTCGTTGCTTCGGCTGCAGACCGCGTCGGGGCACAGCGGCGAGTTCAGAAGCCTGAGGGACGATCTGCCCCCGCACTACTGATCGCGGCAGGCGCGGGTGCGAAGCTCGGCGCGAAGGGCCGCACGGGTTCAACCGCGATCCAGGAACACGGCCATGCACAAGGCCGCGCCGACGACGTACAACAAGGCGGTGCCCGAGACGAGGTAGGGGTACAGCATCAACGCGAGCCCCAGCCACTTCGTTCGCGGCCGCCCGGCTTTGCTGCCGTAGCGATACGCCGCAATGCCGGCGAGCCCGAAGACGACGGCACCGAAGATGTAGGCCGGGCTCGGCCAGCTCAGCCCGAGCGACTGCAGTGCGCTCAGCTCGTCCAAGCGCGGTTCATGGTTTGACGAACTTCAAGACGAACTCGTCCTTCGGCTGCGGCGGCTCGGGTGTGTTGCGGTCACGCGGGTCGGCAGGGTTGCGCAGGAAGTTCGCCTGCGATTCGAGCTTGAACCCTGCGGCTTCGACCTCGCTGCGAAGAAAGACTTCTTCGATGCGGTGCAGGCTGCCGGACTCGGAGATCCCAGTGCCCGGCCGGCCAGCATGGTCGGCAATCACGTACGCGCCGCCGGGTTTGAGCGCGCGAAAAATGGCCCGGTTCATCGCGGCACGGTCGACGCCCAGAAAGCCGAGGTCGTGGTAGTTGAACATCAAGGTGACGAGGTCGACACGCTCGACCGCGAATGCCGGCGGCACCGGGTCGTCGAAGCGCTGTGCCACCGCGACGATCGGCGCGGCCGAGACACTCGCGCCACGCAGGTTCTTCTCGCGCTCGGCGAGTGCCATGGCCGACGTGCGCGGCGCAGGCGCCGCCCGCGGCGGCGCCTGCGCCGCGTCGGCCACCGGCGCCGGTGCGTTGCCACCTTCGGGCGCGGCGGGTGCCGGCGCCGCCCGGTTCG
>JANYFX010000350.1 GCA_025359585.1 Rhizobacter sp.
CACGCGAGGATGCCGTCGCCGGCCTCGGTCCACTCGATGATGTCGATGAACTGTTTCTTGATGAAATCCATCAGTGCCATGGTGATCTCCCTTGAGAAACTTTGAGGCCGAAGCTGGGCGCCGGAAAGCCCGGCCGCATCATAGACGGGCGCGCCCGGCGTTCAACCAGCCGTGCCGTTGCCGATCACCTTGACACGTTCGGCCGGCCGCATGGCGCGCACCAGCTCGTCGGCAAACCGGCTTTGCAACGCATAGGCACGCGCCGGTTGCGGGTCGATCGACGACACGCGCATCAACAGTCCGTCGAGCAACTGGCGCCGCATGCCGAACGAAAGCTGGCGCAGCCGGAACGCGGTGCTGTCGGCGACGACCGCGTCGCCGAGCAGCGTCCAGTAGGTGATGGGTTCGGAGCGGCCCGGCAGGAACGCGTGCAGGCGTGTGGCCGCGACAGCCTGGCCGGCGAGCGTGAGCTGCACCGCTTCGACCCCTTCGACCTTGAAGCCCCCGCTCGGGTAACAAACCTCGGGGCGGTGCATCTGCATGCCGGCGGACTGCTCGCGCCCGAACGCGGCCGAGACCATGATGCGCTGGCCCTTCGAGTTGACGAAGGTGCGCTCGAGCACCTGGTCGTAGATCTTGTAGACCTTGCCCTGCTGTGCGGCCGGCCGCACAAAAGCCTCGCTGGCGGCATCCACCCGCCAGTCGCCGAACTCGCGGGGCAAGAGGCCATCCAGGTCCAGCGCAGGCACGTCGGCATCGCCGTGCGGCACCGGTTTGCCTAAGCCCGCCAGTGTGGCGGCAGCCACCATGCCGGCGGCCAGAACCAGGGCGCGGCGACGCGCGGGCGAGATCATGCCGCCCACCGTTTTGGCAACATGGCGCCGAGCGACCGATCGGCAGCGATGATGAACGCCAGGCCCACCGCGAACAGCACCATGCCGGCAAAGCCATGGATGAAGCCGCGGCCGGCCGCATCGCCGAAGCAGTAGGTCACCAGCACCAGGATCATCACGCGGACCACGTTGGCGCTGAACGCGACCGGGATCACCAGCAGCCCGAGCGTGGCGTTGCGAACCCAGGAGCGGTAGTTCATCAGGCTGGCGTAGAGCAGGCCCATGGCTTCGAGCGTGAACATGGTCTGCAGCCCGGCACAGGCCTCGGACACGAGCAGCTGGTACTGGCCGATCGTGATCACCACGCCAGAGCGGCCCATTGGAAAGCCGAGCCAAAGCAACAGCTGCGTCGCCACGATCGACACCCCGAGCTTCAGCGGCGCCGTCACCGCCAGCACGAGGCTGTAGGGCAGGGGCAAGGCGAACAGCAGGAAGAGCAGCGGGAACCAGACCAGGCGCAGCGCGGCCCAACCCTTGAAGGAGGCCAGCACCGCCACGAGCACGAGGCCGAGCGACAGCATTTCGATGCGCAGGAACTGCTGGCTGCGCCCGAACGCGTAGAGCAGCAGGGCCAGCACCAGCAACACGCCGGCGCTGCGCGACACGACGTCGGGCAACGCCAGCAATGCGCCGCGTTGGCGGTACAACAACCAGGCCGAGACGCCCAGCACGATGAGCTCGTGCCCCTGGGCTTCTGCCGACCAGATTCCGAAGCACAGGTCCCAGAAAGTGGGCAGCCAGAGCGAGGCCAGGCCCAGCGCCACGGCACCGAGCGCGACCGCATCGAACGAACCCGCAGCTTCGAGCGCAGGCGCAGGGCGATTCACGGCCGGCACTTCAGCTTGCACGCGCTGCGGCCTACTTCGTCACCGTGGCCGCGGCGCTCGCAGCGACACCGGCTTGCGCGAAGCTGCCTTGGTAGACGATCTGCGCGCGGTCGCGGAGATCCTTCATGTCCTTGGCGACCAGCTCGCGCTTGCGTTCACCGAGCAGGTAGGCCTCGATCGCAGCTCGCGCCACGTTGCGACTCATGGGCGCCGCCTGGGCTTGCAGCAGCCCATGCACACGGGCACCACCAGGCTGCAGCGCGAGCACCGACTGGCCGACCGACAGCTTGGCCACCGAGTCGAGCAAGCCCATCGGCATCTCTTCCGCGGCCTGGGCGAACTGGCGGGTCTTGTAACGAAAGCCGGCCTTGCTCAGCGCATCGCCGATCTCGTCGGCACTCTTGGCGGCTTTCAGCGCGGCCTGGATCCGCGGCGTGTCTTCTTCCGCCACGTCCATCGAGAACTCCTGCAAGGTGTACAGGCGCCGGTCGCTGAACAGGGCGGGCTTGCTGTCGTAGTAACGATCGACTTCGTCGGTGCTCGCGGACACCGCCCTGGCGGCAATCCGATCCTGGAAAGCCCGGGCCAGGACTTCGCGCCTGGCTGCTTCCATCGCCTGCACGACCGCCGGATCGGTCTCCAGGCCCTGGCTGCGCGCGGCCTGCGCCGCCAGCTCCTGCTCGATCAGTGAGTCGAGCACGCGCTGTGCCGCTGTCTGGGGCTGCGCTGCCACCAGGCGCGGCTGACGCTGCAAGCCGTACTGCACCTGGTGGATCGAGATTTCGTCCTTGTTGACCTTGGCGGCGATCTGCGTTTCGTCGGTGGTTTTCGCCTTGCCGCACGCCGCCAGCAGCGCCAGGGCCATCAGCAGGGCCGCTTGCCGCCCGCGCGAACTTTCAAAATGCATCATGTCGAAGAAGTCTCCTGGTAGAGCGGCTGAGCGGGGCATGTTCCCGGAGACACGCTTTGTACCGATGGGCCGCCGGAGAGCGTATGTCAGGTGAGCCGCAGGGCACAGTGAGCTTCTCGGGTGCCCGTGCGTTTCTGCCGATTCCTGTGCAGGAACACGCAGCCCAAAAAAAAAAGCAGACACGAAGTCTGCTCTTCTCGGTCAGCGGGGCCGAAGCCCCGCAGGCGCTCAGGACTTGTTGCGGCGGCGTGCAGCGAAGCCGACACCGGCCAGGCCGAGCATGAGCATCGCGTAGGTTTCGGGTTCGGGCACCGGTGCCGCCACCGAGCTGATCGAACCGCTGTAACCGCCGAGCAGTTGACCGTGGCCGAGCGAGCCCGACACAGCCAGAACGTAGTGGCCGGCCGACAAGCCGGCAAAACTGAAGCCATCGGCGGCGCTGGTATCGGAGCGGACCTGGCCCTGGCCGGTCACCACCACCGAGCTCAGGTTCACGTCGTTCCACTGGAACACCAGAAAGTCAACGAGGCCACCGGCCACATTGCCGAGTGCTGCGATCGAGAAAGAATAGTGGTCGGTGAACCCCGCTTCGGGCGAAGAAAAAGTACGGAAGCACTCGCTGGCGAACGACGTGGGGGCCGCGCCGATGGCGCCGAGGCTGGAACCGTCGCCGGTACATTCCGAAGCCATTGCCGGCGCGCCGAGCGCGAGCAAAATGGCGGCGGAGAACATTTTCAATTTCATTCTGTCTCGATTCAATTGAGGACTGCAGGAAACAACTCTGGACTGAGACGGATAGTGCAGGAGCCATCGGCTCCCGTGAACCCCCGGCACCGGGGGCTGGCCCGAAGACAATTGCTTTGAAAGCGTGACCCATGCAACACAAATCGGAGCTCCCCGGCCACAAACTGGCCATCGTCGGCGCCGGCCCGGTCGGCCTGTCGCTGGCCTTGCATGCAGCGCGTGCCTTGCCCGGAGCCAGCGTCACGCTGTTCGACGCGCGGCCCGCCGACAAGGATGTGTCGGCCGATCCGCGGACCCTCGCGCTCTCGCTCGGCAGCGTGCAGTTGCTGCAGCGCCTGGGTGCGTGGCGTGCCGAACTCGCACAACCGATTCTGGAGGTGCACGTGTCGCAACAAGCGCCTTCGCTGCCGCCGCTCTTGGGCGACTGGCTGGGTGAACCGGAGCTGCGCATCCGCGCCATCGACGAAGCCGTGCCGATGCTCGGCGCCGTGCTGAGCTACGGCAGCATCGTGGCGCCGCTGCAGCAAGAGTGGCTGAAGGCGGAACAGGCCGAGCCGCAGCGCCTGTGCAGCCGCTTCGGCCTGCCGGTGTCGGCACTCAAGCCGGTGGCGCAAGGGGTCGAGGTCGACGCCGGCATCGCCGAACGCTTCGACCTGGTCGTCGTGGCCGAAGGCGGTGTCTTCTCCGACCAGGTGCGCAAGGCGCTCACGCACGACTACGCGCAGACCGCATGGGTCGGCAAGGTCACGTTCGAAGAAACTGCGAAGGCGCGGCCTGCGGGTGTCGCGTTCGAGCGCTTCACGCGCCACGGGCCGGCCGCGCTGCTGCCGCTGAAAGACGGCGGCGCCGGGCTGGTCTGGTGTGTGCCGAGCCACGACGACCCGGTGCGTGAGCTCGACGACACGCAGCGCACGACGGTGCTGAACAGCATCTTCCACCCCGCCGTCGGCCGCATCGCGTCGATCACGCCGCTCAAACATTTCGCGCTCGGCCTGAACGCCGAACGGACGCTGACCGAGGGCCGCACCGTGCGCATCGGCAACGCCGCGCAAACGCTGCACCCGGTGGCAGGCCAGGGCCTGAACCTCGGCCTGCGCGACGCGTTCGAGCTGGTGCAAGCGCTCGCGCGCCACCCCGACATCGACGCCGTGCTGCGGCGGCTCGAATGGCAACGTGGCCCCGACCGCTGGGCGATGATCGCCGCGACCGACTTCCTCGCCCGCAGCTTCACCTGGCGGCTGCCCGGCGCCGGCGCGGCACGCGGGCTCGGGATCGCGGCGCTGCAGGCATTGAAGCCGGTGAAGTCGGCACTCGCGCGGCAGATGATGTTCGGCTCGCGTTGACGGCACCCGATTCATCGAACGCCGTCTTGCTCGACACGCTGGTGGCGCAAGCGCGCGCCGCCGTTGTGGCCAGAGACAGCACGACCGCGCTGGCCAGCGCACGCGCAGCGCTGCGCATCGCACCCGACCATGACCCGGCCCTCGAAGCCGCATGGCATGCCGGCATGCTGGCAGCGCGCTGGGACTGGGCGCGAGTGATCGGCCAGCGCTGGTGCCGGGCCCACCCGCAAGAGCTGGGCGCATGGCAGGCCTGCCTGCTGCCACAACTGCTGCTGCACCAGGCCGAAGACTTCACCACGACACTGCACAAGGCACGCTCGGCGGTCGGGTCACATGCCTTGCTGAGCACACTCGAAGCTCTGTTCCAGGCACTGATCGGCGACGACGCCGGTTCAGCGGCCACGGCAGCGCTGGTGCCCGATGCCGAGCTGCGAAGCAACGCGCAAGCCTTGCTCGGGCCCTCGATGACAACGCTGATGACCGCCGGCTGGCAAGCGCCGCTGCTGCGGGCTTTCTTGCTCTACGAGCAGCAAATCGCCTGCGTCTGGAACGGGCGCAGCGGGCTGCCCGACACGCTTCATGCGTTGACCCGCCTGCCGCGGATCCCGTGGCCCGCGCTGCGCTTCGTGGCGCTCACCTATGGCCCGAGCGAAGACACGCAGATCGCGCTGGTCAACCGCATGGCCGAAGGCTGGCCGGCTGCGCGCGCGGTGCGGCCGGCCAAACCTGCGCCGGCGCAGTCAACCACAGCCCGCCTGCGCGTCGCATACCTGTCGCCTTGCCTGGGCGCACACGCAACCACGGTGATGATGGGCCACCTTCCGCGCGAGCAAGACCACGACCGGTTCGAGATCTTCGCCTACGGTTTTGCGCCCGGCCGTGAAGTCGCGCCGGCCGAGCTGCTGGTGCAAGGCTGCGATGTGCTGCGTGGCCTGCCGCAGAGCGCCGAACAGGCAGCCGCCCTCATCGCGGCCGACGACATCGATGTGCTGATCGTGATGCCCGACTGGGAGATGGACTGGCCCGCCAGCGTCTGCCGTGCCAGCGGCGTGCCGGTGATCATTCACCACCTCACGAGTTGTGGCAGCACCGGCGGGCTGGCGCACTACCGCATCGTCGATGACAGCTTTGTCGCCAGCGAACCGCCGGCGCGCGAAGCCACGATCCAGCTGCGCGGCAGCTGCTACACCTACAGCGCCACCGCAGCGGGCCACACCACGCGCCGCGAACACGGTCTTCCCGACGACGCGCTGGTCGTCGCCGCCTTCAACGCCGCCTACAAGATCGGGCCCGACCTGGCCGAAGTCTGGGCCCGCCTGCTGCTGCAGGTGCCGGACGCCGTGCTGTGGCTGCACCAGACCCATGCGATGCAGGCGGTGCAACTGCGCGCGTGGTTCGCGGAGCGTGGTGTCAGTGCCGCGCGGCTGGTGTTCGCCGCCAACGCAGCGCACCCCGAGCACCTGGCGCGCTCGGCGCTGGCCGACCTGTACCTCGACGCGTGGGACTACAACGGCCACACATCGATCCTCGACGCGCTGCATGCCGGCGTGCCGGTGGTCACGCGCGAAGGCACGCGCATTTCGCAGCGCATGGGCGCCAACCTGTTGCGACAGCACGGCGCGCAAGACTGGATCGCGTGCAGCGCACACGAGTACGAGCAGCTCGCGCTGAAGCTGATGCGCTCGGCCGATGAGCGGCGGGCCTACCGCGCGCAGCTCGCAGAAAGTCGTTCGAGCTTCGCGCCGTTCCATCTGGCCGAGCAGGCACGCCTTTTCGACGCGGCCATCGGCGCCGCCTACGCGCGCTACCAGCAGGGCTTGCCCCCAGCCGACATCACGATAGGCTGAGCGATGTCGGCCCCCACGTCGCTTCGCTCCTGCCCCCCGAGGGGGCGCTCAGCCGCCTTGGGGCGGCCCGGCGCCGGCTGAGGCCTCACTCCGCCAGCTTCAGAAACAAGTCGCGGTCGGGCGCGAAGTTGGCATAAAGCGGCAAGAGCGCACCACCCATCGCACGCGCGTCGGAGCCGATCGCGCCTTCGAGCACGGCCGGGCGCACCACGCCTTCCCAGCTGCATTGATCGAGAGAATGGTTCACGGCGGTCAACGTGGCGCGCAGCAGCTCGCGGCTGAACGAACCGTCGATGATCACGCCCTCCAGGTCGAGCAGGCAAGCCGCCGAGTTCACCGCGAAGGCGACGGCAGGTGCAGCGTCGCGCAGCCACAGGTCGGTGTGCTGCCACCACGGGCGCTGCATCGCACGCACGTCGGTCGCGGCCGTGGCGTCGAGCCCGGCCGCGGTGAAGCGCGCTTCGAGATTGATCAGCGAGGCCTGGCTCAGCAACTGGTGCGGCGCGCCGCCGCGGCCCGGCTGCGCCAGCCCCATCGGCAGAGAGCCGACCGCACCGGCGTTGCCGTTGATGCCGGCGCGCAGGTGGCTGTCGATCACGAGGCCACCGCCGATGAAGGTGTCGAAGAACACGTACAGAAAGCTGCGGATGCTGCGGCCGCGCCCGGCCACCAGCTCGGCCACGCACGCGGCCGCCGTGTCCTTGACGAACTCGACCGGCAGTTCGGTCATGGCCGCCACACGTTCGCGGATGTTGATGTCGGCCCATTTCGCGGCCTCGCGCGGTTCGATGCCGAGCACCGCCTGCCAGCCACCGAGCGAGAGCGGTGCGGCGACGCCCACGCCGTGCAGGCGCGAGCGCAGCGCAGTGGGCAAGCGCAGGCGCAACTGCTTGAGCCGAGCCTCGATGTCGTCGAACAAGGTGTCGGGATCGGGAAACTCGTAGCTCAGCGACAGGCGTTCGCGCACTTGGCCAGCAAAGTCGAGCAGCAGCATGTCCAGGCTGCGCCGGCCGATCTTGATGCCGATGGAAAAAGCGCCGTCGGGGTCGAGCGCCATCGGCACCGAAGGCTGGCCGATCTTGCCGCGCAGCGGTGCGAGTTTGTGCACCAGGCCGTCGGCTTCGAGCCGCGCGATGATGACCTGCACGGTCTGCGGCGTGAGCCGGGTCAGCCGCGCGATGTCGGCTTTGGGCAGGCTGCCGTTGAGGCGGATCGCCTGCAGCACCACACGCTCGTTGAACTGGCGCATGCCGACGTGGTTGGAGCCGCGCGGGCGCAGCCGCGTCGACGCGGCATCGCGCTCGGCCAGGTCCGGGCCGGAGGCAGTCGTCACGCACGCATCCGATCGGCGATCACGCCCTTTTTGAACACGAAATTAGCCCAAGCCTGCATCTCGCCAGTTTGCACGATCGCGAAAGCGCGGGCCGCTCGCTCGTAAAAATCGAAGCGCTCGACAGCCTCCCAGCGGCTGTCGTCGCAGGCCGGGTCGGCCGCCGCGGCGTCTGCGATCACCGCGCGCTGCAAGCCCGACCGGTAGCCCGTGATCGAACCGCCGACTTGCATGTAGGCCGCCGGCTGCGCCACCGATTCGTCGAGCGGCAACACCGACAGCACCGCCGCGCATGCGCGTTGCATGTCGGCGCCGGGCAGGCGCAGCACGACGCGGCCGCGACCGAGCGATTCGGCCGTGAAGTTCGCGTCGGCCAGCACCACTTCATCGCCGTGGCCCATTTCGCACAGCACCTTGAGCAGCTCCGGTGTCAGCAGCGGGTCGATGTTCTTCAGCACGGCCGACCTCTGATGAAAGAACGCGTCACGCCAGCGCTTCGGCCGGCAGCTCGTCGGGCCGTTTCGCGCCCGTCATCACCGCCACCGTGTCGCTCATGCTGATGCTCTTCGGGTTGACGATGCAGGCGCGCTTGCCGAGCCGCGCGATGTGGATGCGGTCGGCGATCTCGAACACGTGCGGCATGTTGTGGCTGATCAGGATCACCGGCAGGCCCTTGTCGCGCACGCGGCGGATCAATTCCAGCACCATGTTGCCTTCTTTCACGCCGAGCGCGGCGGTTGGCTCGTCGAGGATCACCACGTGTTCGGCGAAGGCCGCCGCGCGCGACACCGCCACGCACTGGCGTTGCCCGCCCGAGAGCGTTTCAACCGCCTGCGTCATCGAACGGATGCCGACCTTCAGGTCGTTCATGCGCGCGATGCTTTCTTCGAGCATCTTCTTCTTGTCGATGATGCGCAGCAGCCGGCTGATGAAGCCCGACTTGATGGTCTCGCGGCCGAGAAACAGGTTCTCGGCAATCGTCATCGCCGGGGCCACGGCCAGGTCCTGATAGACGGTTTCGATGCCTTCGCGGCGGGCGTCGATCGGTGACTTGAAGCGGATGACCTTGCCGTCCAGCTTGACCTCGCCTTCGTCAGGGATCGTGGCACCCGACAGCGCCTTGATCAGCGACGATTTGCCGGCCCCGTTGTCGCCGATCACCGCCATGATCTCGCCGGCGCGCAGCTCGAAATCGGCACCGTCGAGTGCCACGACGTTGCCGTAGCGCTTGACCAGGCCGCGGGCTTCCATCACCAGCGGGCGTACGGTCTGGGTATTCGTTTGGGTATTGATTTGCGTATTCATTTCAACGCGCTCCCTTGCGTGAAAGCTGGTCGGTCGTGACCGCCAGAATGACCAGCACCCCGGTGATCAGCACCTGATACACCGACGACACCCCCATCAGCGTCAGGCCGTTGCGGAACACGCCGACGATGACTGCGCCCAGCAGGCTGCCCAGGATGATGCCGCGCCCCCCGAACAGGCTGGTGCCGCCCAGCACCACGGCGGTGATGGCGTCCAGGTTCTCGGTCTGGCCGGCGTTCGGGTCACCCACTCCCGTGCGCGAGACTGACAGCAGCGCCGCGATGCCGTAGAACAGCCCGGCCGTGACGTACACGCCGAGCAGCACCCTGTCTGTCGCGATGCCGGTCAGGCGCGTCGCCTCGGGGCTGTTGCCCACCGCGTAGACATGCCGGCCAGGCTGCGTGTCGCGCAAGCCCCACCACATGAAAACGTACATCACCAGCATGAAGATCGTGCCGTAGTTGACGGCCGCGCTGCCCAGGGCGACGGTGTTGCCGAAGAAGCTCATCGCGGGCGGCAGGTCGGTGATGGTCTGGGCGCCCGAGTAAAGCTGCGTGATCGCGAACGCGATGTTCATCGTGCCCAGCGTGACGATGAACGCCGGCAGCTTGATGCGCGTCACCAGCAGGCCGTTGATCAGGCCGAAGGCCATGCAGGCGAGCATCCCGCACCCGATGGCGAGATACGGGTTCATGCCGAAACTCACGGCCAGCTTGGTCATCACGATGCCGCCCAGCGCCATCACCATGCCGCACGACAGGTCGATGCCGGCCGTCAGGATGATGAGGGTCTGGCCGATTGCGATCGTGCCCACCACCATCACCTGCTGCAGGATCAGCGAGAAGTTCTGCACCGACAGGAAGCGGTCGCTCTGGGTGCTGAAGAAAACCACCGCCAGCAGCAGCGCAATCACCGGGCCGAGCGTGGCCAGCGGTGGGAGTTTTGAAGTCTTGGGTGAAGTCGCAAGTGAAGTCGTAAGTGAAGTCATGGTGCCTCCGATGGTGGGACGACGCGTAGCCCACGTTCATCACCCGACCGTCCTGCAAAGAGGGCGGTGATTACGTCCCGCGCGCGGGTGGATGCGCGGGACGTTTTCAGTCGACGGGAGCCGACCTACTTACTTGTTGCCCCAGCACATGTCGGTGCCGACCTTCGTGTCCTTGCTGTCCACGCCCTTCATCGGCTTGTCGGTGATCAGCGTCACACCGGTGTC
>JANYFX010000352.1 GCA_025359585.1 Rhizobacter sp.
CGACGAGGGCGGGGAACAGCGCAGTGACGCTCCAAACCACCCACGCATGGTGGTCGCGCCCGGCGTCGAAGTTGCGGCCGGTCCAGCGCATCCAGCCGGTCAGCGAATCGTGAACCACGTTGCCGCGCGGCAGCGGCTTCAGTTGCTCGATCAGCAACGCGAACAGGACGGCGAAGAAGCTCATGCGAGCCCGATGATAGCGACGCCCCTGTGCGTCAGGCCGCGAGGAAACGATAGAGATTGCGCAGCATCGCCGCGGTCGCGCCCCAGATGAAGTAGCGACGCGGCTGGCCGGCTTCGTCCTGACCGTCCCACGGGATTGACAGAAACTCTCGCGACGCGCCGTTCAGTTCGACCGAGTGGCGCCGGTGATTTGCGGGATTCATCAGGAACGACAACGGCACCTCGAAGACTTCGGCCACCTCGCAGGGCTCGGGCAGCACGGCGAAGCCGGGGCGAACCAGCGCGACGACCGGCGTCACGATGAACCCGGTGCCGGTGGTGTAGGTCGGCATCGCCCCGAGCACGTCGACGAAGTGCGCCTCGAGACCGATCTCCTCGTGCGCCTCGCGCAGCGCGGTGGCGGCAGCGTCGGCGTCTTCCGGCTCGGCGCGCCCGCCGGGAAAACTGATCTGGCCGGGGTGGTCGGTGAGGTGGTCGGTGCGCTGCGTCAGCAGCACGGTGATCTCATCGCGCGGCACGAGCGCGATCAGCACCGACGCGTGGGCCGGAGCGCGCTCGACGAAACTGGGTTCGGACTTGGTCTCGGGCGACCACACCGGTGGCGCGAGGAAACGCTCGCGCAGCGAATCGCTCAGCAGCGAACCCGCGGCCACGGGCGACAGGTGATCGTCCACGCCGAGGACCGGGAGTTTCTGCGGATCGAAGCTGAGAGCCATCGGGATTCCAGAATGAAGAAGGCCGCCCACGAGGGCGGCCAGCCGGAACACAACCGCAGCATGAGCTGCGGTGGCCGCGTCAGGCGAGTTTCTCTTTGATACGCGCCGACTTGCCCGAGCGGCTGCGCAGGTAGTAAAGCTTGGCGCGGCGCACATCACCGCGGCGCTTGACTTCGATCGACGAGATCAGCGGGCTGTACAGCTGGAACGTGCGTTCCACGCCTTCGCCACTGGAGATCTTGCGAACGATGAAGCTCGAGTTCAGGCTGCGGTTGCGCTTGGCAATGACCACGCCTTCGAAAGCCTGGACCCGCTTGCGCGTGCCTTCGACCACGTTGACGCTGACGATCACGGTGTCGCCAGGAGCGAAAACGGGAATGGTTTTGTTGAGCCGAGCGATTTCTTCGTGCTCGAGGGTCTGGATCAGATCCATGGTTTTCTCCAAGTGATCTTGCCGGCGCGTGGTTGGAATTGGGTGGGCGGCGGCCAAACGGCCTGTGCCCCTGCGCGGCAGAGGATCGAAAAGCCTTTGATTATAGACCGAGAGAGGTCAGGTAGCGCTCGTCGTTCGGCGTCAGCCGGCCAGCAGCGCGGGCGGCGGCCAGCAGATCGGGGCGGCGACGGGCCGTGAGCTCCAGCGATTTTTCGCGGCGCCAGCGGTTGATGTCCTTGTGGTGGCCCGACATCAGCACCGCCGGAACCGCTTCTTCTCCCCCGTCCCCGGCCAGCATTTCCGGACGGCTGTAGTGTGGGCAGTCGAGCAGGCCGTCTTCGAAGCTGTCCTGCTGGTGCGACTGCGCGTCGCCGAGCACGCCGTCTTGCAGCCGGGCCACGGCGTCGAGCAAGGCCAGCGCGGGAATCTCGCCGCCCGAGAGCACAAAGTCGCCCAGGCTCAGTTCCATCGTCACGTGGCGGTCGATGAAGCGCTGATCGACGCCTTCGTAGCGGCCGCACAGGAAGATCGCGCCGACGCCGCTCGCGAACTCGCGCACCACGACTTGGTCGATGCGCCGGCCGGTCGGCGTGAAATGCACCAGCGGCACCGCCTGGGCGTCTTGCCGCGCAGCGCGCACGGCGACCAGCGCACGCCCCAGCGGCTCGGCAAGCATCACCATGCCGGGGCCACCGCCGTAGGGCCGGTCGTCGACGCGGCGGTAGTTGTTGTCGGCGAAGTCGCGCAGCGGCCAGAGCTTCACGTCGACCTGCCCCGACTCGAACGCGCGCCGCGTGATGCCGTGCACCAGGTGCGGCGCGAAGAGTTCGGGGAACAGCGTGACGATGTCGAAGCGCATGGGTCGGCCGCAGCGCCGGATCAGAAGTCCAGGCCCCAATCGACGGTGATCAGGCGCTGCTCCAGGCTCACGTCGTCGATGTAGGCGGCGACGAAAGGAATCAGCTTTTCGCCCGCTTCATCGACCACGCCTTCGGGCGCCACACGCAATACGCTGTGCGGCCCGGTGTCGATCAGCCCGGCCACCGTGCCGAGTTGTTCACCCTGGCGGTTGACGACATTCAGACCGATCAGGTCGATCCAATAAAACTCGTCGACGCCGACAGTCGGGAAGCTCGAACGGCCGATGAAGACGCGCGCCCCGCGCAGCGCTTCGGCCGCGTCGCGATCGGGTACTTCCTGGGCCAGAGCCACGACGACTTCGCCGTGTTCCTTGACCTGGGTGATCTGCAGCAAGGGCGGGAGCGGCTTCACGACCGTGGCCGGGCGAACCACGCCGGTCTTTTCGGAAGGTTTGAGAAACCAGCGGCGCGAGGAAAACAGCGCCTGCGGGTCGGACGCGAAAGGCTTGACCTTGATCCAGCCTTTCAGCCCCCAGGCATCGACCACGATGCCCACCTCGACCGCGTCTTCGGGCCAGCCCGGCTCCGCAGCGAGGGTCGGCGCAGCAGCACTCACGAGAGCGAGTGCGCAGCCGCGCCAGGCAGTCTGGAAATCAGACTGCGGCCTTGGCCTGGGCGACCAGGCGCTCGACCGTGGGCGACAGCTGGGCGCCGGTGGCGGTCCAGTGTTCGATGCGGTCGAAAGCCACGCGCAGCGGCTGCTCGCCACCCGAAGCGACGGGGTTGTAAAAACCCACGCGCTCGATGAAGCGGCCGTCGCGGCGGGTGCGCGAGTCGGCGACGACGATGTTGAAAAACGGGCGCTTCTTGGCACCACCTCGTGCGAGTCGGATCACGACCATGACTGTTCCTTCAGAATGTTCAATCTTCCACCGCACCAGGACACCGCACCGGTCAGGGCGCGCAGGTCAGGCAGATCGGGAGCCACCGGAGGAAGCGCACCCTGCGGTGCGCAGCCTTCGACAGCGCGTGCTGTCCCTCGTTGCCGTAGATACACCGCCACTTGGCCGGCCGACAACGAAACCGCGCATTATAAACTCAGATGACCAACCCACGGGAACCGACATGACCGCCGCCTCGCTGCTGATCCGCCCCAGCACCCCCGCCGACCTGCCCGCCGTCACGGCCATCTACGGCTGGAATGTGCTGAACGGCACCGGCACCTTCGAGCTCGAAGCGCCTGACGAGCCCGAGATGGCACGCCGCCGCGACGACGTGCTCTCCAAAGGCCTGCCCTGGCTCGTGGCCGAGCGCGATGGTGCGGTGCTGGGCTATGCCTACGCCAACCACTTCCGGCCACGCCGCGCCTACCGCTTCTGTCTGGAAGACTCGGTTTACCTCGCGGCAAACGCCAAAGGCCAGGGCCTCGGGCGCTTGCTGCTGGCCGAACTGCTGGCGCGCTGCGAAGCCGCCGGTGCGCGCCAGATGCTCGCGGTGATCGGCGATTCTGCCAACCTGGGCTCGATCGGCGTGCACCGCACGCTCGGCTTCGAGCCCATCGGCGTGATGAAGGCGGCCGGCTGGAAGTTCGAACGCTGGCTCGATGTGGTGCTGATGCAAAAGAGCCTCGGCCAAGGCGCCGACACCACGCCGGTGGACGCGGCGTGACCGCGCTGCGCGACGGCGCCAAGTCGAAGACGCTGGCGACCTGGATCGCCGTTGTCGGTGGCTGCGTCGGCTTGCACCGCTTCTACCTTCACGGCCTCAAGGACAAGCCGGGCTGGCTCTTCGTGCTGCCGACGCTGCTCGGGCTCTACGGCGTGCAGCGCATGCGCCACCTGGGCGGCGACGATCACCTCGCCTGGGCCCTGATTCCGCTGCTCGGGCTCACGCTCAGCATCGCCATGGTCAGCGCCCTCGTGCTGGGCCTGACCCCGGATGAGAAGTGGCAAGCGCGCTTCCACCCGAGCGGCCCGGTGCGCCCCAGCGGGTGGATCGTGATCGCGGGCGTCGTCACTGCGCTGAGCCTCGGTGCCGGGGTGTTGATGGCGACCCTTGCGTTCAGTGCACAGCGCTACTTCGAGTACCAGGCGGAGTCGACAAGGGCACCCGGCGCGTGATCAGACAAACAGGCGCAGGCTGATCCAGTAGAAGATTCCGGCGACGAAGGCCGACGCGGGGATCGTGAAGATCCAGGCCCACACGATGTTGCCGGCCACGCCCCAGCGCACCGCCGAGGCGCGCTGGACCGATCCGACACCGACGATCGCACCAGTGATCGTGTGCGTCGTCGAGACCGGCACGCCCAGCGCTGTCGCCAGAAACAGCGTGATCGCCCCACCGGCCTCGGCGCAGAAGCCGCCCACCGGCTTGAGCTTGGTGATCTTCTGCCCCATCGTCTTGACGATGCGCCAGCCGCCGAACATCGTGCCCAGGCCGATGGCGATGTAGCAGCACCAGATCACCCAGCCCGGTGGCATCGAGTCGGTGGCGGCGGTGTAGTTGGTGGCGATCAGCAGCATCCAGATGATGCCGATGGTCTTCTGCGCGTCGTTACCGCCGTGGCCCAGGCTGTACAGGCCGGCCGAGACGAGTTGCAGGCGACGAAAGAGGTTGTCCACGCGCAGCGGCGAAGAGCGCCGGCACAAGTTGGCCACCAGCACCATCAGCAACGAACCGAGCAGGAAGCCGAGCAGCGGCGACACGAAGATGAAGAGCACCGTCTTCCACACCCCGGCAGCGATCAG
>JANYFX010000360.1 GCA_025359585.1 Rhizobacter sp.
CCGCCCGCTTCTGCCAAACCCTGTCGCTTGTGCGATCCGCCGACATCGGGGATTGCTCTTTGCCGACGCGAAGGCGACCCTCTACCCACCCCATCGAAAGAACCATGGCTCAGTACGTTTTCACCATGAACCGCGTCGGCAAGATCGTGCCACCGAAGCGGCAGATTCTGAAAGACATCTCGCTCAGCTTCTTCCCCGGCGCCAAGATCGGCGTGCTCGGCACCAACGGCTCGGGCAAGTCGACGCTGCTGAAGATCATGGCCGGCATCGACAAGGACATCGAAGGCGAAGCCACGCCGATGCCCGGCCTGAACATCGGCTACCTGCCGCAGGAGCCGGTGATGAACGCCGACCAGACCGTGCGTGAAGCGGTCGAAGAAGGCATCGGCGGCGCGCTGGCCGCGAAGAAGCGGCTCGACGAGGTGTACGCCGAATACGGTGAAGAGAACGCCGACTTCGACAAGCTCGCCGCCGAACAGGCCGACCTCGAAGCCATCATCGCCGCGAGCGGCAGCGAGAACAGCGACCAGCAACTCGAGATCGCCGCCGACGCGCTGCGCCTGCCGCCGTGGGACGCCGTCGTGGGCAAGCTCTCGGGCGGTGAAAAGCGCCGCGTCGCGCTGTGCCGCCTGCTGCTGTCCAAGCCCGACATGCTCTTGCTCGACGAGCCCACCAACCACCTCGACGCCGAGTCGGTCGACTGGCTGGAGCAGTTCCTGCAGCGTTATTCGGGCACCGTGGTCGCAATCACCCACGATCGATATTTCCTCGACAACGCGGCCGAGTGGATTCTCGAGCTCGACCGCGGCCGCGGCATTCCTTACAAGGGCAACTACAGCACCTGGCTCGAACAGAAAGAAGCCCGCATCGAGCAGGAACAGAAGACCGAAGACGCCCGCACCCGGGCGATGAAAAAAGAACTCGAGTGGGTGCGCGCCAACCCCAAGGGCCGCCAGGCCAAGAGCAAGGCGCGTCTGGCGCGCTTCGAGGAACTGTCGGACACCGACTACCAGAAGCGCAACGAAACCAACGAGATCTTCATCCCGGTCGGCGAACGCCTGGGCAACGAGGTGCTCGAGTTCGAAGGCGTGACCAAGAGCTTCGGCGACCGTGTGCTGATCGACAACCTGAGCTTCAAGGTGCCGGCCGGCGCGATCGTCGGCATCATCGGGCCGAACGGCGCCGGAAAGTCGACGCTGTTCCGCATGATCGCCGGCAAGGAGCAGCCCGACTCCGGCACCGTGAAGGTCGGCCCGACCGTGCGCATGGCCTTCGTGGACCAGAGCCGCGAGTCGCTCGAGAACGACAAGACGGTCTGGCAAGACGTGTCGGGCGGGCTCGACAACATCGTCGTCGGCAAGTTCGTGATGCCGTCGCGCGCCTACATCGGCAAGTTCAACTTCAAGGGCAACGACCAGCAGAAGCTCGTCGGCCAGCTCTCGGGCGGTGAGCGTGGCCGGCTGCACCTGGCGAAGACGCTGGCGCAGGGCGGCAACGTCTTGATGCTCGACGAACCGTCGAACGACCTCGACGTTGAAACGCTGCGCGCGCTCGAAGACGCGCTGCTCGAATTCGCCGGCTCGCTGATGGTGATCAGCCACGACCGCTGGTTCCTCGACCGCATCGCCACCCACATCCTGGCCTGCGAGGGCGACTCGAAATGGGTCTTCTTCGACGGCAACTACCAGGAATACGAAGCCGACAAGAAGCGCCGCCTCGGCGAAGAGGGTGCCCGCCCGCACCGCCTGCGCTACAAGGCGCTGAAGTAAGCGGAAGCGATCCCAGCGCAATGCCGCAGCAACCTGCCACGCCGACCCGACCGGGCGATCCCCGACCGGTGGGTTTGGGCTTGCAGGACTTCGAGCCGCTGTGGAAGGCCGAGCAGTTGCTGCTCGACGCCTGTCTCAACGGCAGCATCGCCAAGATCGGCTACCAGCGCCCGCGCGCCGCGTCACCCGAGGTGGCGCTGCGCGCCGAGTTCGTCGCCTTCCTGGCACGTGGCGGTGCACGCGGCGCGCGGCCGCGAGGGCGCCGCATCCAGCTGATGGGTGCGTGGGTCGTCGGCCGGCTGAACCTCGTCGACACCTCGGTGCCGGTGAGCCTGTGGTTCTACCGCTGCCACTTCGACACCACGCTGCTGCTCGACGCCGCGCGCATCGCCGGCAGCCTCGGTCTGCCCGATTGTTCGCTGCCGGGCTTGCGCGCCGAAGCCTGCGTGATCGTCGGCGAGCTGGCCTTGAACTCGGGCTGCAGCGTGCAGGGCGAGGTGCGCTTGTCGCACGCCAAGATCCTGCGCGACTTCAACTGCGAGCGTGCCCAGTTCGCCACCGGCACCGAGACCGCGGCGTCGAACACCCACCCGCTGGTGGCCGACGGCGCGCAGATCGGTGGCGACCTGATTCTCTCGAGCGGTTTCGCCGCCATCGGCGAGATTCGTTTTGTCGGTGTGACCGTGGGCGGTGACATCCGCGCCGATCAGGCGCGTCTGACGGCCCGTATCGACAGCCAGGGCAGGCGTGGCGACGCGCTCAACCTCGACCGCATCGTCGTCGCCGGCAACGTCTACCTCGACACCGGTTTTTCGGCCTCGGGCCGGGTGCGCCTGCAGCGCGCGCGCATCGAAGGCAACCTCGACTGCACCGGCGCCGATTTCGATGCGGCCGGTGATCTGGGCTGGGACCAGAACCCGGCGCTGCTGCTCGAGCGCGCCCGCATCGGCGGCACCTTGTGCCTGCGCGAACTGCAAACGCCGCTGCTCGGCGCCTCGCTCGGCGGTGCGCGTGCCGGCGCGCTGGCCGACGATGCGTCGAGCTGGGGCCAGCGCCTGGTGCTCGACGACTTCAAGTACCACCGCTTCGCGAACGGTGCGCCCGCCGACGCGGCCTTTCGGCTCGACTGGCTGGCGCGCCAGGAGCCGCTGCACCTCGACGAAGACTACCGCCCCGAACCCTGGCGCCGCCTGATCGACGTGCTGCGCCGCACCGGCCGCGCGCACGCCGCGAGCCTGGTCGTGATGCAGCGCGAGCGCCACCTCGGCCGCATCGGCCGCATCGCCGGCGATGCACCGCGTGTGCTGCGCTGGCTGCCGCGGCTGTGCCACCGGCTCTACGGGCTCGTGGCCGGTTACGGCGAACGCCCGCTGCGCTTGGTCGCGGCGCTGGCGCTGGTGTGGCTGCTGTGCGGCGGCGCGTACTGGGCCGCCGAAGAAGAGCATGCGATGGCGCCGACGCGCGCACCGGCCCGCAGCACGCCCGAGTTTCACCCGTGGCTGTACTCGCTCGACCTGTTGTTGCCGCTCGTCGATCTGCGCCAGGCGCGCGACTGGGCGCCGTTGCCCGTCGAGCCCGCGCACCCCGACGACTTCTGGCGCAGCGTCACCCCCGCGCTGACCTGGTTCGAAGCACTGTTCGGCTGGGCTGCCGCGCTGCTGCTGGTGGTCGCTGTCAGCGGCATGACCGACCGCGATCGGCGGGTGCTGGCATGACACCCGCTTGCCCGCCCTTTGCAGGGCTTTGCCGGCCGCCGCGAGCGCCATGCAGGCGCATGCAGCAGCATCGGGCTCACCTGTTCCGCAAATCGTTTTTCGCACCCGCATGAGACACGCTGCCCGAGTCCTTCTGATCGTCCTGATGGCAATGCTGTCGGGCTGTGCCTCGTGGCTGCCGGGCTGGGCGCGGCCGGGCCCGGTGGTGCAGGCGGGCGCTGCTGCGCCGGCGATCTCGGCCTCGGGCGTGCCGCCCGGCAGCCCGCAGCCCGGCGGGCCACCACCGAGCAGCCTGCAGCCGTTCGCTGCCGTGATCCGCGATGCGCAGAAGATCGAGGGTCTGTTCACGCTCTACAAACGCGAAGAGCGGGTCTGGCTCGAGCTCAGGCCCGAAGACTTCGGCAAGCCGTTTTTCCTCGCACCCAAGGTCACTACCGGCATCGGCGAAGCCTGGCTGTTCGGCGGCCTGTTCGAAGACGCACGGCTGATCGAATTTCGGCGCGTTCACAACCAGGTGCAGATGCTCGTGCGCAACTCGCGCTTCCTGGCGCCGGCCGGCACGCCCGAGGCCCGCGCGTTGGTCGCGGCCTTTTCGCCGAGCCTGCTGGCCAGCGCCACGGTCTTGAGCCAGCCACACCCGACAGCCAAGTCGGTGCTCGTGGAATTGAACAGCCTGTTCCTGAACGACATGCTCGGCCGCGCCGCCGACCTGCAGCGCACCTACCGCCAGGGTTACGGTTTCGACCCGCGCAATTCGGCGATCACGGCGGTGCGTGGCAAGCCCGACAGCGTGGTGATCGAGGTGCTGGCGCACTACGCCACTGGCTCGATCGCGGCGCCGCAGTTCGGTGCACCGCCCGGCTCGCCGGTGCCGACCGTGCCGCGCAGCGTGCCCGACCCGCGCAGCCTGTTCATGACACTGCAATACGCGCTGACGCGCCTGCCCGAGCAGCCGATGGCCGCACGCCGGCCCGACCCGCGCATCGGCCACTTCACCTCCACCTCGCAAGACTTCGGCAGCGACACCGCCCGCTCGTCCACGGTGCGCCAGATCAACCGCTGGCGGCTGGAAAAGAAAGACCCGACGGCGGCGATGTCGGAGCCGGTCAAGCCGCTCGTCTACTGGCTCGACCGCAGCATTCCGCTGCAATACCGCGACACGATCCGCGCCGGCATCCTCGAGTGGAACAAGGCCTTCGAGGCGATCGGTTTCACGAACGCGATCGAGGTCAAGGTGCAGCCCGAGGATGCCGACTTCGACACCTTCGACCCGGGCCTGGCCGCGGTGCGCTGGATGAGCAACAGCGGGCCGTCGTTCGTGGCCATCGGCATGAGCCACGTCGACCCGCGCAGCGGCGAGATCCTGGCCAGCAACATCGCGATCGAGGCCTTTGCCGCGCGCGCTCGCCGCGCCCAGCGTGCGCAGGTGCTCGCGCCCGACGCGATCGACTGGCGCCGCCTGCTGCAGGCGCCCGCCGACCCGGCCGACACCGCGGCGCACGAGCACTTCGACCCGAACCGCTGCGAGTACGCCGACCTCGCCGGCCAGCAGCTCGCCTACGGCATCGACGTGCTCGCGGCGCGTGGCGAGCTCGCGCCCGAAGGCCCCGAAGCGCAGCAGTTCGTGCTCGACTTTCTCAAGGAAGTGACGATGCACGAAGTCGGCCACACGCTCGGCCTGCGCCACAACTTCCGCGCCTCGCGGGTCTACACCGACAGCCAGCTCTCCGACCCCGAGTTCACGCGCAACCACGCACTCGCCGGCTCGGTGATGGACTACGCCCCGATCAACCTCGCCGCGCCCGGCAGCGCGCCGGTGGCACCGTTCCAGAACACGCTCGGGCCGTATGACCTGTGGGCCATCGAGTACGCCTACAAGCCGATTGCCGCGGCCGAAGAAAAGGCCGAGCTCGCGCGCATCGCAGCGCGCAGCAGCGAGCCCGAGCTGGCGTTCGGGACCGACGAAGACAACTTTCTCGGCATCGATCCCGACGCCTTGCAGTACGACCTGGGCAGCGACGCCATTGCCTTCGCGCGCAAGCGCCTGGCCATCGCCCGCGACCTGTTCAAACGCCAGGAATCGCGCACGCTGCCGCCCGATGAAGACTACGCCACGCTGCGCCGTTCGCTCGATTTCGCGGTGGCCGATGCGGCCGGCGCGGTCGGTGTGCTGGCGCGCCAGATCGGCGGCGTGCGCACGCTGCGCGACTACCCGGGCAGCGGCCGCGACCCGCTGCAGCCGGTGCCGGCCGCGGTGCAGCGCGAAGCGCTCGACCTGATGTCCCGCAGCCTGCTCGCGGCCGACAGTTTCAACGTGTCACCGGCCTTGCAGCGCCGCCTCGCGCCCGATTTCCAGGAGCGTGGTGAAGCGCTGTTCGGGGGTGACGGATCGGTGGCCACCGACTTCTCGCTGACACAGCGTGTGCTCGGCCTGCAGCGTGCGTTGCTGGGGCAATTGATGAGCGACGCGGTCGCCGCGCGCATCATCGACAGCCAGGGAAAGACGGACAAGAGCGCGGACAAAATCGCCAGCAAGCGCGAAGACGCGTTTCAGTTGTCGGAGTTGTACGGCCGGCTCGAGCGTGACATCTGGAGCGAGCTCTCGGGCGGCGGCGACATCGCCGCGCCGCGCCGCGAGCTGCAGCGCGAATACGTCAACCGCGTGGCCGGGCTGCTGTTGCGGCCGAGCGGCCGGGCCGATGCCCGCAGCATGGTGCGGGCTCGGGCGCAGCTGCTGTCGGGCCGGGTCCATTCAGCCGCGCTCCGCAGTGGCTTGAGCGCCGATGCCCGCGCGCATTTGCAGGACTGTGCCGACACCCTGTCGCAAGCCTTGTCGGCTCGGCTGCTGCGCTCGGGGCTGTAACGCGGGTCACTGCACGCGCTGAGCGCCGGCTTCGGTGCTGTCGATGCTGGCCACTTCAGCGGCCGGCTGGATGCGCCGACCGACGATCACGACCGTCGGCAACTGCACCACGGCGACTTGCGCTTGTGTGGCCGCCTTCGAAGTGGCCGGCGTGTTCGTGCCGAACATTTCCGACCCGATCGCCAGCGTGCCGCCGATGAGCAATGCGAAGGCGAGGGTGGCTGAGAAGATGCGGTCGTACATGGTGGGCTCCTGGGTTTGCAGCGCGCTGTTGTCGCTGCGTTGGAGTGAACTTTAGGAGCAGGCACGCGCTGCCGAAAGCGGCATGCGACGAGCTGCATTTCTGGCCCCCCGAAGTGCGGTTGCGGGCGATGAAGCTGAAGCTGGCGCGAAGGGTGCGCTTCAGCGCCACAACCACGCGGCACCGCGCACGCCGGACGAGTCGCCGTGCAGGCTCTTCACCAGGCGCGTTTGCACGCTGTCTTTCACCCCGCCGCTGAACACGTGCTCGCCCCACAGGCGCGGCACGTTCGAGGTCAGCCGCTCCAGCCCCGAGACACCGCCGGCCAGCACGATCACGTCTGGGTCGAGCACGTTGATCACGTGGGCGAGGCTGCGCGCCAGGCGCGATTCGTAACGTTGCAGCGTGGCCTCGCAGGCCGCGTCGCCAGCGGCCGCTCGTTCGCCGATCTGGCGTGCGTCGAGCCGGGTGCCGGTGCGGGCCAGGTGGTCGCGCGCCATGCCCGGCCCGCTGACCCAGGTTTCGATGCAGCCGCATTGCCCGCAATAACATGCCGGCCCGGCGAACTCGCCCGCGTCGGCCCAGGGCAGGGGGTTGTGGCCCCACTCGCCCGCCAGGCCGTTGGGGCCTCCCAGCAACTGACCATTCACGACGACGCCCGCGCCCACGCCGGTGCCGAGAATGACCGCGAAGGCGACCGATGCGCCGGCTGCGGCGCCGTCGGTCGCTTCCGAGAGCGCCAGGCAGTTGGCATCGTTGGCGATGCGCACCGGGCGGCCGAGGGCCTGCGCCAGGTCGTGTTCGAGCGGCTCGCCGTTCAGGCAGGTGGAGTTGGCGTTCTTGATGCGGCCCGAGCGCGTCAGCGAACCCGGCGTGCCGACGCCGACCGTGCAGTGTTTCAACCCGAGCGCCGATTCGGCGCGCTCGACCAGCGCCGCCACGGTGGCGAGCGTGGCCCGGTAGTCACCGGCCGGCGTGGCGACGCGCACGCGCCACAGGCTGGCACCTTGTGTGTCGAGCACCACGGCTTCGATCTTGGTGCCGCCCAGGTCCACGCCGATGGCGGGCAGGAGCGACGTGGAGGTGGCGTGCGAGGGGGCGAGGGCCATGGCGGTGTGCGGTGCGCTGCCGCGGTGCTTTGATACCGGCAAGCGTATCAGTGGCGGCCCGGTGCGCTGGCTTGGCACAAAAAACGCCCGAGGCCCGGAGTTCGGGAGGCCTTGGGCGTGTGAGCCGGAGTCGGGTTGCGACTCGCGGGTTGTCTCTGTTCGGTCGTGTGTCGCGGCGGCTCAGCGCTTGGCGAGGTCCGAGCGGTGGCCGACGATGGTCACGGTTTCGAGTTGCACCACGCGCACTTGTTTGGCTTGTGGTGCGCGGCTGGAAGCGGGCTGCTGGGCGCCGGCGGCGAAGGTCAGCGTGGCGGCGGCGAGGACGGCGAAGGTGGCGGCGAAAGCGGTGAGGCGGCTGATCATGGTGGGCTCCTGGGAAGTTCGTTGTGGGGCTGGCTTGAAACGAACTTTAGGAGCGGCCACGGTCATCGCCAAGGCGCTTGCGACGGGCTGCGGTGCAGCGCGGACGAACTGCAGCGTGCGCCGATCAACGGCAAACACGCGGGTGCTGAACCGCGCACCGTGGCGCGGTTTGCCGCGTCAGCACGGCGCGGTGCGTTGCTCCAGCCAGGCCAGCGCGGCGCCGCTCACGAGCGGGCCGAGGCGCTCGCGCACGGTCGCGTGGTAGGCGTTGAGCCAGTCGATCTCGTCTTGGCGCAGCAGGTTGCGTTCGATGCAGCGGGTGTCGATCGGGCACAGCGTGAGGGTCTCGAATTCGAGGAACTCGCCGAATTCGGTGGTGCCCGCCTCGCCGACCGATGCGGCCGGCACGTTCAGCACCAGGTTCTCGATCCGGATGCCCCAGCGGCCCGGCCGGTACAGGCCCGGCTCGATGCTCGTGATCATGCCGGGCTCCATCGCCATGTGGGCGTCGGGCACGGTTTTCGAGATGCTCTGCGGGCCTTCGTGCACGTTCAGGAAATAACCGACGCCGTGGCCGGTGCCGTGGCCGTAGTCGAGGCCGTGCTGCCACAGCGGCGTGCGCGCGATCGCGTCGAGCATCGGCGACAGCGTGCCGCGCGGAAAGCGCGTGCGCGAGAGCGCCAGCGTGCCCTTGAGCACCAGCGTGTAGTCGCGTTTGTGCTCGGCGGTGATCTGCCCGATCGGCCAGACGCGCGTGATGTCGGTCGTGCCGCCGAGGTACTGGCCGCCGGAGTCGATCAGCAGCAGGCCGCCTTCTCCTTTGTCGTTCACTTCGATGACGGCGTGCGATTCGGCGGTCGCGTGGTAATGCGGCATCGCGCCGTTCGGGTTGTAGGCGGCGATCGTGTTGAAGCTCAGGCCCTTGAAGCCGGGGCGACGGGCGCGCGCCGCGCTGAGCTTCTCGTCGATGGTCAGCTCGGTGA
>JANYFX010000366.1 GCA_025359585.1 Rhizobacter sp.
TGAAGCCGGTGCGGCCCAGCGCATCCTGCCCAAGAGCAAGCAGAAGAAGACCATCACGCGCGCCGAAGTCGAAGACATCGTCGCCAAGATCGCGCGCATTCCGCCTGCGAGCGTGTCGAACGACGACCGCTCCAAGCTGAAGACGCTCGACCGTGACCTGAACAGCGTGGTGTTCGGCCAGGAGCCGGCGGTCGAAGCGATCGCCGCCGCCATCAAGATGGCGCGTTCCGGCCTCGGCCGGCCCGACAAGCCGATCGGCTCCTTCCTGTTCAGCGGGCCGACCGGTGTGGGCAAGACCGAAGTGGCCAAACAACTTGCCTACATCCTGGGCGTGGAGCTGATCCGCTTCGACATGAGCGAATACATGGAGCGCCATGCGGTGAGCCGGCTGATCGGCGCGCCCCCGGGCTACGTGGGCTTCGACCAGGGCGGCTTGCTGACCGAAGCGGTCTCGAAGAAGCCGCACGCGGTGCTGCTGCTCGATGAAATCGAAAAGGCACATCCGGATGTCTTCAATGTGCTGCTGCAGGTCATGGACCACGGCACGCTGACCGACAACAACGGGCGCAAGGCCGACTTCCGCAGCGTCATCATCATCATGACGACCAACGCCGGCGCCGAGACGATGAACAAGGCGACGATCGGCTTCACCAACGCCCGCGAGCAGGGCGACGAGATGGCCGACATCAAGCGCCTGTTCACGCCGGAATTCCGCAACCGGCTCGACGCGACGGTGAGCTTCAAGGCGCTCGACGAAGAGATCATCCTGCGCGTGGTCGACAAGTTCCTGCTGCAGCTGGAGAGCCAGCTCGCCGAGAAGAAGGTCGAGGTCACCTTCACCGACACGCTGCGCAAGCAGCTGGCGAAGAAGGGCTTCGACCCGCTGATGGGCGCGCGGCCTATGCAGCGCCTGATCCAGGACACGATCCGCCGTGCGCTGGCCGACGAGCTGCTGTTCGGTCGCTTGGTCGACGGCGGCCGCCTGACGGTCGACGTGGACGCCGACGGCAAGCCGCTGCTCGACATTCAGCCGAACAAGAAGAGCGACAAGCCGAAGGCCGAGCCGGCAACAGCGTAACGCTCTGCGGGACGTAACAGCGGGGGCCTTCGGGCCCCTTTTTTATTTGGCTGTCAGTGAAACGCAGCGGGGTCTTGCAGGAAGAACTTGCCGAGCAGCGTGTAGAGCGCAGGGTGCTCGGCCCGGAAATCACGCGGCGCGACGAAGAAGGCTTCCGACGCGACCGCGAAGAACTCTTCCGGCGCTTCGGCCGCATACGGGTCGAGCAGCGTGTATTCGTAGGCATCGATGCGGTCGCAGAAGTCGCCGTACTCCTGGCCCATGACCGCCACCCATTCGTCGTGTGCCGCACGGTCGGGCAGGGCGGGCACGCCATCGGCCAGGCCATCGCGCATGTCCATGACATGCACGAATTCGTGGATCACCACGTTGTAGCCCTCGGCTGCCGACTCACCGGCGTCTTCCACGTCGCGCCACGACAGCATCACCGGACCGCCGTGCATCGCTTCGCCGGAGAGTTCTTCCTCGAAGTGGTGCACGACGCCGTCGTCGTCGACCATCTCGCGCTGCGCCACGACCACGTCGGCATGCACGACGATGCCGACGAAACCGTCGTACCAGTCCAGACCGAGGTTCAGCGCTGGCAGGCAGGCCTGCGCGGCGATGCACACGGCCATCAGGTCGTCGACTTCCAGGCCCTGGACGCCGGTGAATTCCTTCTCGCCGAGGAACAGCGTGGCCATGTCGCGCAGCCGTGCCATGTCGGCTTCGCTGCGCCAGGTGAGAAAAGGGAAGCGGGCGAGTGCGAGTTGCCACAGCTCGTCGGGAATGGCGCGCTGCTGCAGCGTTCTGGCCTCACGCCAGCGTTTGAACCAGCCGGCCAAGATCAGCCCGCGGATTCGGGTGCGATGCGGCGCAGGCCATCGCGTGTCCAGCGCAGCACTTCGGCGCGCGGCGGCGTGGCGTGGTCGAGGTCCCAGTCGCTGAGCACATGACGGGTGCGGCCGGGTTGCAGCAACTGGTCGGCGGGCCGGTGTGTGTGGCCGTGGACGAGCACCGGCACGTCGGCTGCACGCATCCATTCGACGCTTGCCACCGGATCGAGGTCGAGCCATTCCGGCAACATCGCTCCGTGGCGGCGCTCGCTCTCGTGACGCACTTCGCGCGCGAGCGCACGCCGCTCGGCCAGCGGCCGCGCCAGCACCGAGGCCTGCCACGCCGGGCTGCGCACCATGGCGCGAAACTTCTGGTAGTCGGTGTCGGCGAGGCACAGCGCATCGCCGTGGCTGAGCAGCAGGCGTTCGCCGAACGCTGTCACGATGGTCGGGTCGGACAGCGCAGTCACCTTGCACGCCGAGAGCATGTCGGAGCCGACCAGAAAATCGCGGTTGCCGACCATGAAGGCGACGCTTCGCAGCGCGGCCGTCTGGCTGAGAACCTCGGCGCACCGCGCTTCGAAACCCTCGTGGCGCGAGTCGTCTCCGATCCACACCTCGAACAGGTCACCGAGGATGAACACCGCGTCGGCCCGCGTTGCACGCATGTAAGAGGCCCACGCCTCGAAGCCATGCGGCGTGTCGGCCGCGAGGTGCAGGTCGCTGATGAAATCGATCGCCTGCCAGTCGTTCGGCGCGCAGAAAGCACCGAACGCGGGCAGGGCGAGCGAGGTCATCGGCGCCCTTCGCGAGAATCAGACCCGCGAAGCGCGAACGATCGTCACGTCTTCAAGCGGCACGTCGCCGTGGCCGCCCTTGCTGCCGGTCTTGACCTTCTCGATCGCGTCGACCACGTCGTTACCCGACACGACTTTCGCGAACACCGCGTAGCCCCAGCCCGAAGCGGTCTCGGCGGTGAAGTTCAGGAAGTTGTTGTCGGTCGCGTTGATGAAGAACTGCGAGCTCGCCGAGTGCGGCGCCGAGGTGCGCGCCATCGCCAGCGTGTAACGGTCGTTCTTCAGGCCGTTGTTGGCCTCGTTCGTGATCGTGGCGTTGGTCGACTTCTGCTTCATGCCGGGTTCGAAGCCGCCGCCCTGGATCATGAAGCCCGGAATGACGCGGTGAAACACCGTGCCGTTGTAGTGGCCGGCGTCGACGTATTCGAGGAAGTTCTTCGAAGAAAGAGGCGCTTTCGTTTCGTCGAGTTCGATGCGGATCGTGCCCTTGCTGGTTTCGATGTCGATCTGGGTGCCCATGTTCATTTCTCCAATGTGGCTGTCTTGATGGTGATCGGCTCGACCGGCACGTCGCCGTTCGGGCCCTTGTTGGTGGTGAGCACGACGCGGATCTTGTCGACCACGTCCATGCCCGAGACGACCTTGCCGAACACGGCGTAGCCGTTGCCGTCACGCGAGGCAGCGGCGTTCAGAAACTCGTTGTCCTTCACGTTGATGAAGAACTGCGAGGTCGCCGAGTTCGGGTCGTTGGTGCGTGCCATCGCGACCGTGCCGCGCTCGTTGTTCAGGCCGTTCTTGCTTTCGAGCGGGATCGGCGCGCGCGTCGGCTTCTCTTTCATGTCGGCGGTCATGCCACCGCCCTGGATCATGAAGTTCGGGATGACGCGGTGGAACACCGTGCCGTTGTAGTGCCCCGCCTTCACGTACTGCAGAAAGTTCTCGACCGACTTCGGCGCCTTGGCGGCGTCGAGTTCGATCACGATGTCGCCGGCCGAGGTGGCGAGCTTGACCTTCTGCGCGAACGCCGAGGCACTGGTGCCGAGCGCAAGCGCCAGCAGCGTGATGCCGGCCCAGCGGGAAAGGGGGTGTGTCATGGCTTGTCTCCTTCGTATGAATGAACTGGGATCCGGATTCATCGTGCCGGCGTGTCGGCACCCTGTGCCACTCGCGGCTTGCTCTTGAACAGTTCGCGCACCAGCGCGAGCTTCGGCGGCACGCTCACGTTGCGTGCGTCAAGTTGCAGGGCCCGCGCATAAGACTGGGCCGCGAGCGTGGCGTACACATCGCCGAGGTTCTCGTGCGCGGTCGCGTAGCCGGGGTTGGTGCGCAGTGCCTGCTCCAGTGTGGCGCGGGCCTTGATGTAGTCGCCAGTGGCGGCATGGATTGCGGCCAGGTTGTTGTAGGGCTCGGCCAGATCGGGGTAGTCCTCGGTGAGCTTCTGGAACAGCTCGATGGCTTCGGGGTAACGCTTGGCATCGGCCAGCATCACGCCTTTGAGGAAACGCATCGGCGGGTCTTTGGGAGTGAGTGCCAGGAACTCGTCTGCGCGCTGCATGGCGGCAGCCGACTGGCCGGAATAGTGCAGGCTGTGCACGTCGCCCAAGGCATCGGCGCGCGCCGCCACGCTGGTGCCGAGCAACACGAACAGCAACGATCCGGCGAGCAGGTGGGGCAAACGAATCATCGGCGTCCGCAAAGACGAAACTGGCGTGAGGGATGGGGTGCTTGGCAGCGGTAGGGTGCTCTCGGCGCGGCCCGCTATACTGATTCGATTGTAGTGCAGGCCTCTTGTTCGCAGGCTTGCGCGGGGCTTGTTGCAAGCGTGTTGCAGCGGCTTCGTCCCACCCCACCGCCCCCGACCCGAAGCCCCGCGCGCCCTGTGCTGCAACGGGCCTGAAATTGCCCATCGGCCCATGTCACTTCGCATTCACAACACCCTGACCAGGGAGCTGGTGAGCTTCACGCCGATCGAGCCGGGCCACGTGCGCATGTACGTCTGCGGCATCACCATCTACGACCTGTGCCATGTGGGCCACGCCCGCATGATGGTCGCGTTCGACCTGATCTACGGCTGGCTGCGCACGCTCGGTTACCGCGTGACCTACGTGCGCAACATCACCGACATCGACGACAAGATCATCCGGCGCGCGCTCGAGCGCAACATTCCGATCCGGCAACTGACCGACGAGATGGTGCAGGCGATGTACTCCGACCTCGACGCGCTCGGCGTGGCCCGACCCACGCACGAGCCACGTGCCACCGAACACGTGCCGCAGATGCTCGCGATGATCGGCACGCTCGAAGCCAAGGGCCTGGCCTATCGCGCATCGAACGGCGACGTGAACTACTCGGTGCGCAAGTTCCCCGGCTACGGCAAGCTCTCGGGCAAGTCGATCGACGAGCTGCGTTCCGGCGAGCGGGTGGCCGTGCTCGACGGCAAGGAAGATCCGCTTGACTTCGTGCTCTGGAAGGCCGCCAAGCCGGAGGAGCCGGCCGACGCCAAGTACGAATCGGGCTACGGCATGGGTCGACCGGGCTGGCACATCGAATGCTCGGCGATGGCCTGCGCGCTGCTCGGCGAGCACTTCGACCTGCACGGCGGCGGCGCCGACCTGCAGTTCCCGCACCACGAGAACGAGATTGCGCAAAGCGAAGGCGCGACCGGCAAGGGGCCGGCCGTGATCTGGGCGCACAACGGCCTGCTGAACGTCGACCACGTGAAGATGTCGAAGTCGCTCGGCAACTTCTTCACCATCCGCGAGGTGATGGCGCGCTACGACGGCGAAACGATCCGCTTCTTCATGCTGCGCACGCATTACCGCAGCCCGTTCAATTTCAGCGACGCGAGCCTCGACGACGCGCGCGCCGCGCTGCGACGGCTGTACACCGCGCTCGAAGGCCTGGCCGTGCCCGACCGCGAAGTCGACTGGGCGCAGCCGCAGGCCGCGACCTTCCGCGCCGAGATGAACGAAGACTTCAATACGCCGGGCGCGGTGGCGGTGTTGTTCGAGCTCGCGAACGAGGTCAACCGCACACGCTCCGTCGATGCCGCCGCGTTGCTGAAGGGCTTGGCCGCGACGCTCGGCTTCCT
>JANYFX010000392.1 GCA_025359585.1 Rhizobacter sp.
GTCTGAGACCAGGAGCACACACCATGAAAAAATCACTCCTCATCGGCCTGGTCATCCTGGTCTTCCTGCTTGCAGTGCCACCGTTCCTGAAGAACTACGGCATCTACCTGTTCAGCTACTGGCTGGTCTTCGTGATCGCCAACATGGGGCTGAACCTGACCGTCGGTTACGCCGGCCAGAAGTCGCTCGGCCACGCCGCATTCTTCGGCATCGGCGCGTACAGCGTCGCGATTTTGATGAAGGCCGGCTTCAGCTTCTGGCTCGGCCTGCCGGTGGCGGCGGTCGGCTGTTTCATCGTCGGTCTGGGCTTGGGCTTTCCGGCAATGCGGGTGCAGACGATCTACCTCGCGTTCGCGACACTCGGCTTCAACACCGCGGTCTGGCTCGTGATGCGCAACGAAGAGTGGCTGACCGGCGGCACCTTCGGCATCAACAACATCGGCCGGCCCGGTTTTCTGGGCATGAGCCTCGACGGCAACCTCGCTTATTACTACTTCGTGTTCGCGGCCACCGTGATCATGGGTGCGCTGCTCTGGAAGCTGCTGAGCTCACCGTGGGGCAAGGCCTTCAAGGCGCTGCGCGACAACCCGATCCGCGCCGAGAGCCTGGGCGTGAATGTGCAGGCCTACACGCTGCTCTCGTTCGCGATCGGCGCGGTGTATGCCGGTGTCGCCGGAGCGCTGTTCGCCTCTCTCGTGCAGTTCGTCGAGCCGGCGCCGTTCGCGGTGGGTGCGTCGATCATGATGTACCTGATGGTCGTGGTCGGCGGGCCGGGTTACTTCTTCGGGCCGCTGCTCGGTTCCGCCGTCGGCGTGCTGCTGCCCGAGTGGCTGCGCTTCGCCCAGGCCTGGTACCTGTTCGTGTTCGGCGTGGCGGTGATCGTGCTGATGTTGTGGCTGCCGGACGGTTTGTTGAGCATCCCCGATCGCATCAAGGCGCGCCGTGTCGCACGTGAAGCCTCGGCGGCACGGGCCGCATCGGCCAAGGCGATCGGAGCCCAGTCATGAGCGCGCCGCTTCTCAAGGTCACGGGCCTGAAAAAATCCTACGGTGCGATCCTGGCCGTCGGCGGCGTCAGCTTCGAAGTGATGCCGGGCGAGATCTTCGGCGTGATCGGGCCCAACGGGTCGGGCAAGACAACGATGTTCAACAGCGTGCTCGGCCAGATCACGCCCGACGCCGGCAGCATCGAACTCGGCGGCCATGACATCACCGGCAAGTCGCCGATGCAACTCAACCAGCTGGGTGTCGGCCGCACCTTTCAGACGCTGCAGGTGTTCGGCAAAATGAGCGTGCGCGACAACCTGATCGTCGCCGCGCAGGAGCACCAGGGTTCGATGTTCTCGCGCATGTTCGCCCCCGGTGACTCCGGCCTCGGGGCCAGGGCCGACGCGCTGATCGACCAGTTCCGCATTCGCCATGTGTCCGACAAGAAGGCTGGCGAGCTGAGCTACGGCCAGCAGAAGCTGGTCGACATCGCGATGGCCTTCATGAGCGAGCCCGCCCTGGTGCTGCTCGACGAGCCCTGCGCCGGTGTCAACCCGAGCCTCGTGGGTGGCATCAGTTCGTTGTTGAAAGAGCTGAACAAGAAGCCGGCCTCCGGCGCCAAGGCCAGCAGCTTCATCGTGATCGAACACAACATGGACTTCGTGATGGACCTGTGCCACCGCATCATGGTGATGGTCGAAGGCACGGTGATGGCGATCGGCACGCCGGCCGAGATACGCGGCAACAAACAGGTGCTCGACGCCTACCTCGGGAGCTGACATGAGCGAACACACGAGCGACATCGCGATCGAGTTCGACGACGTCGTCGCCGGTTACGGCGACTTCATGATCCTCAACAACCTGAGCCTGAAGGCCAAGCGCGGCAAGATCACGCTGCTGCTCGGCCCGAACGGCGCGGGCAAGTCGACGGTGCTCAAAACCTTGTTCGGCATGCTCAAGGTGCGCAATGGCAGCATCAAGCTCGACGGTGAAAACATCACCGGTGCGAGCGCGAAGGACTTGCTGGTCAAACACGGCATCGCCTTCGTGCCGCAGGGCCGCAACCTGTTCGGTCAGCTGACCGCCTACGAGAACCTGGAGCTCGGCGGCATCACGCTCGGCATGAAGGTCACGCACGAGCGCATTCCGGAAGTGCTGGAGCGCTTTCCGCGCGTCAAGGAGCGGCTGCACAGCCTGGCGTCTTCGCTTTCCGGCGGCGAGCAGAAGCAGCTCGAAGTTGGCCGCGCGATGTTGTTGCGGCCCAAGGTGCTGCTGATCGACGAGCCTTCGATCGGCCTGAGCCCGATGGTCGTGGCCGACGTGTTCAAGCTGCTGCGCGGTTTGGCTGACCAGGGCACGACGGTGTTGATGGTCGAGCAGAACGTCAAGAGTGCGCTGAAGATGGCGGATGAGGCGATCGCGCTCGAATCGGGCCGGCTCGTCTTGCACAAACGTGCCGACGAGTTGCTGGCCGACCCGAACATCGAGCGGCTCTTTCTCGGCGGTGCGCACCAGGCCGCCACGCCGGCCGCGACAGGCGCTGCGGCGGCGGCCGGCATTCTGTGAGCGAAAGGCTGCGCCTCGTCGTGGCCGGGGCCGGTGCGGTCGGGCGCGAGCACATCGCGCGGGTGCGGACGAACGCCGCTTGTGTGCTGGTGGGCATTGCCGACCCGGCGCCGAGCAGTGCTGCTTTCGCCGAGAGCCTGGGTGTCGCGCATGCCGACGGGCTCGATGCGCTGCTCGACGCGGTGCGCCCCGACGGCGTGATCCTCTCCACGCCGAACGTCCTGCACGTGTGGGGCGCGCTGACCTGCATCGCACGCGGCATTGCGGTGCTGGTTGAAAAGCCGGTGGCCGACACGGTGGCCGACGCGCTTCGTCTCGTTGACGCGGTCGAGCGCTCGGGCGTGCCGGTGCTGGTGGGCCACCACCGGCGTTACAGCGCGGTGCTCGAAGCGGCGCAAGAGCTGGTTCGCTCTGGCGAACTCGGCGCGCTGGTGGCGGTGCAGGGCAGCGCGCTGTTCCACGAGCCGGCGGCCTACTTCGTCGACGCGCCGCACAGGCGCCAGCGCGGTGCCGGGCCGATCCTGACCAACATGGTTCACGAGATCGACAGCCTGCGGCTGCTGGCCGGCGAGATCGTCGAGGTGCAGGCCTTTGTCTCGAATGCGCGGCGCGGCTTCGAGGTCGAAGACAGTGCCAGCATCGGCCTGCGCTTTGCGAATGGCGCGCTCGGCAGCTTCATGCTGTCGGACGTGGCCGCGAGCAGCCGCAGCTGGGAGCAGACCTCGGGCGAAAACCCGGCCTACCCTCGCGACCCTTCCGAGGCCTGTTACCTGCTCAGCGGCGAGCGCGGCTCGCTGGCGGTGCCCACGCTCAGGCTGCAGGCGGCCGAGGCCGAACCCTCGTGGTTCGAGCCGATGCGCGAGCGTCGCCTGAGTTCGCTGCCGGCCGACCCGCTGCTGCGCCAGCTCGACCACTTCTGCGACGTGATCCGGCGCTCTGCGCCGCCACGGGTCAGCGTGCGTGATGCCACACAATCCTTGCGCGCCACGCTGGCGATTGCCGAGGCCGCCGCGAGCGGCCGGCCGGTGCGCTGTGACGCCATCATGGCCTGACGAAAAGTTCGAGCGCTCCAGATGAAGGACAACCCATGACCACCGCCGCCGACCGCGAATCGCTTGCCGATGCCACCAACCCGCTCGGCCTGGACGGCATCGAGTTCATCGAGTTCGTCACCGCCAAGCCGCAGGCGCTCGGCCAGGTGCTCGAGATGATGGGCTTCAGGCCGGTCGCGCGCCACCGCTCGCGCGAAGTGCTGCTCTACCGGCAGGGCGAGATGAACATCATCATCAACGCGCACGCCGGCGGCCTGCCGTGCACGGTGCAGCCGAGCGACACGCTGGTGATCTCGGCGATTGCGCTGCGGGTGCGGGACGCCGCCACCGCCTACCACCACGCGCTCGACCGCGGCGCCTGGGCGGTGCCGACGAACGTGGAAGTGATGGAGCTCAACATTCCGGCGGTGCATGGCGTGGGCGCGAGCCGCCTCTACTTCGTCGACCGGTACAAGGACTTTTCGATCTACGACGTCGACTTCACGCTGATCCCGACCGTCGACCCGAAACCACCGGCCCTGACTGGCCTGCACTGGTTCGGCGTGGTGCAGTACATCGGCAACGACCGCATGGAAGACTGGACCGAGTTCTACGCCGAGCTGTTCGGCTTCAAGACCCTGCCCGACGACAAGCGCTACGGAATCCTGCCGAAGGGCCGCGTGCTGCAGAGCCCGTGTGGCAGCTTTTATCTGCAGCTGATTGAGCCCGAGCCCGGCATTCTGGATGCCGAAGGCGAAGAGTCGCTGCAGCGGGTGGGCTTCGGCACACCCGACGTGCTGGCCACGGTCGCGGCCCTGCGCCAGCGCGGGGTCGGCTTCGTCGAATCGCAAGGCGTGCACTCGGAAACGCGCGGCGCGCTGACGCAGAGTTACCTCGGCGGCGCGATGTTCGAGCTGGTGCACCACACGCGCTGAAGCAGGGGCCGACCATGAAGCACGATCAAGTCGACATCCGCGATTTCGGCATGGACACGATCTCGCTCGCCGGCACCTTGCCGGCGAAGCTGCAGGCGATCCGCGACGCCGGTTTCACGCAGGTGATGCTGATGGCGCGCGACCTGATGGGCCACGCCGAAGGGCTGGAAGACGGGGTGCGGGTCGTCAAGGCGAGCGGCTTGCGTGTCACCGGCTTCCAGGTGCTGCGCGATTTCGAAGGTTTGTCGGGCCACCTGCACGACTACAAGATCGACATCGCCAAGGCCATGCTGGAGATGTGCCATGCGGTCGGCGCGAAGGTGCTGCTGATCTGCTCGTCCACGTCGACCCACGCCAGCACCGACCCCGACGTGCTGGCGCGTGA
>JANYFX010000356.1 GCA_025359585.1 Rhizobacter sp.
GCCGCGTTGGCCAGCGTGCGTGCCGGGTCGGCGCTGCCCAGCCACTTGAGCTTGCCGACGATCCAGCCGATCGCCACCACGACGAAGATCGTGAGCAGCTTGAAGAAGACGAGAGAAGACATGCGCCGAAGTATCTGCGACGCCGCCACGCGCATGCGGCGCCCGCTGAAGCGGGCGCCGCTGGACGCTACGGGAACGTGGCCAGGAACACGCCGTTGTCGGATGTGATCACGAGCCGGCTGCTCGAGCACAAGCCCAGCGAGAGCGCGAACGCGACGAGCTCTCGGGACACAACTTCTCCTCGTGATGGGCATCAACCGCGTTTTTTAAATCAGACGCACGCCTCTGCAATGCGCCACTTTCATTGCAGCCGATTCGGCTTGCACCCCCGACTTGGGTGGTCGCGTTCGCACCAAACTGAAGCTGTGAACTTACCGTCTGCGGGGGTTGGTTGAATCGTCTGCTTTGACGAGGCGAGCGGGCGTGCATCTCCCATCTCGACTGTGGCGCGCGCTGAGCAGCGCCTCCGCGATCAACCGTCAGTGATGTCGCGTGCAGCGAGCGACGCCTTGTGCTTGCAAGGCTCGGTGACGATGGTGGGGCGGCACACGATCGAGCCGCTCATACGGCGCCGCGCGCGTACTGGCCGGCCCCGTGCCGTGCTGGCGCAGCCGATCAAGCTGCGCGGGCTCGAAGAATTACGGCTCAGGAACCGGCCGGCTTGAAGTGGCGTGCTTCGAGCAGCTTCGCGTTCGTCAAACCCAGTGCCACGAGCACACGTTCGAGCCAGGTCAGCTGCTTGATGCGCCCGTCGGGCATGGCCAGCACCGGGCCGAGGATCGGCTCGTCTTCGATCCTGGATTCCTGGTACGGCAGCTTCATCGAATCATTCATGCGGGTCCCCTTGTTGTGGTGCCCGTGAGCGGCACGCAGGCCTCAGGGCGGATGTAACGAGTCGTAGTTTAGGGTTCAAGCATGATGAAGAGAAGGGGTCGGGCCCCGCCATTTCTACTGGCAAACCCTTTGGCTCGATCGCCTCGGGGTCTCCGGCCGGGCCGGACGCGCGCGCATGCGTTACAAACGAGGCGTGTGCGCAGGACACGCGCGCTTTTCTTCTCGCGACAAGGAGCCCGGCATGTTGAAAATCAACGACCGATTGCAGGCCTTCGGCCTCGCGCTACCGCCACAGATGCAGTCGTCGCCCGGCATGGCCGAACTGCCGGTCGACATCGAAGGCGAAGTCGAACTTTTCGCCTGAACACCCACGAACTTCAAACGGAGCAGCCACAAAATGACCGCCTACATCTACGCCAACGTGAACGTGACCGACCCCGCCCTGTTCGAGGAGTACCGCGCCCTCGTGCCGGCCGTGATCAAGGCCTACGGCGGGCGCTATCTGGTGCGCGGCGGCGCAACCGAGGTGCTCGAAGGTGACCGGCCGGCGCACCGCAACGTGCTGCTCGAATTCCCCGACATGGCGAGCCTGAAGGCCTTCTACCATTCGGCCGAATACAAGCCGCTGATCGCGATGCGCGAACGCGCCGCCACGACGAGCCTGATGGCCATCGAAGGCGTTTGAAGCGCTTGCTGCACGCCACCCTGCGATTGGAGCCCCGATGTCCTACATGCTTTTGATCGTCGAACCTCTGGGCCAGCGCGTCGAGCGCGGCTTGGAGGCGGGAAAGCAGGTCTACGCCGAGATGCTGCGTTTTGCCGAAGGCCTGAAGGCGCGCGGCGTGCTGCGCGGCGTCGAGTCGCTCGCGTCCGATGCGAAAGGCGTGCGGGTGCAGGTGCGCGACGGGCGGCCGAGCCTCGTCGACGGCCCGTTCACCGAAGCCAAGGAAATGGTGGGCGGGTTTTTCCTGCTCGACTGTGCCACCCGCGACGAAGCGGTGGCGATAGCGGCGGCGTGCCCGGCCGCGGCCTGGGCCACGGTCGAAGTGCGTGAAGTCGGGCCGTGCTGGAGCTGATGCGAATTTCATTTGTCGCGGGTTGGAGAATGGCTTGTCGATTCGGGAGCGTGTCGCTCGTCGTACAGACAAGAGCCGGAAAGAGCACGGCGCCCACCCTGCGACGCCAAGGAGAGATCACGATGCGATACATGATTCGGGTCGCGTGAACTCGGCCACGCACCGTGCGATCGAAGCCGCCTGGCGCATCGAAGCGGCCAAGGTCGTGGCCCATGCCGCGCGGCTGGTGCGTGACGTGGGCGTGGCCGAAGAGCTGGCGCAGGACGCGCTCGTCGCTGCGCTCGAACACTGGGGCACGAGCGGCGTGCCGGACAACCCGGGCGCGTGGCTGATGGCGACCGTGAAGAACCGCGCACTCGACCGGCTGCGCCAAGACGCGCTGCACCGGCGCAAACACGAAGAACTCGGCCACGACCTCGACGCGCTGCAGGCCCACGTGGTGCCCGACTTCGTCGACGCGCTCGGCGCCGCGCGCGAAGACGACATCGGCGACGACCTGCTGCGCCTCGTGTTCACCGCCTGCCACCCGGTGCTGCCGACCGACGCGCGGGTCGCGCTCACGCTGCGCCTGCTCGGTGGCCTGACGACCGAGGAGATCGCGCGCGCTTTCCTGCTGCCTGTCGCAACCATCGCGCAGCGCGTGGTGCGCGCCAAGCGCACGCTGACCGAAGCGAAGGTGCCGTTCGAAGTGCCCCGTGCCGACGCGCTCGGCGCCCGCCTGGCCTCGGTGCTCGAAGTGATCTACCTCGTCTTCAACGAAGGTTATTCGGCCACCGCGGGAGACGACTGGATGCGCCCGGCGCTGTGCGACGAAGCGCTGCGGCTGGGCCGCCTCGTCGCCGAGCTGATGCCGGCCGAGAGCGAAGCGCACGGCCTGGTCGCGCTAATGGAAATCCAGGCCTCGCGCACCCACGCCCGCACCGATGCTCAAGGCCGCCCGGTGCTGCTGCTGGAGCAGGACCGCAGCCGCTGGGACCCGCTGCTGATCCGCCGTGGCCTGACCGCGCTGGCGCGTGCCGAAGCGCTCGGCGGCGCGCTTGGGCCGTATGCGCTGCAGGCTGCGCTGGCGGCCTGCCACGCGCGTGCGGCCGGGGCCGCAGCGACCGACTGGGCGCGCATCGTCGCGCTGTACGACGCGCTGGCGCAGGTGGCGCCGTCGCCGGTGGTCGAGTTGAACCGCGCGGTGGCGGTGGGCATGGCCTTCGGGCCTGAAGCGGGGCTGGAGATCGTCGACGCGCTCGCCGCCGAGCCGCTGCTCGCGAACTACCACTGGCTGCCCAGCGTGCGCGGTGACTTGCTGGCGCGGCTCGGGCGCATGGGCGAAGCGCGCGCCGAATTCGAGCGCGCGGCCGGCATGACACGCAACCTGCGTGAGCGCGAGTTGCTGCTGGCGCGCGCCGCCGACCCCGCGCCGCGCTGAACCGGCTGCGCTACTCGCGTGTGCAGAGTTCGGCGCGGCGGGGCATGTCGGCACCACGACGTGAGCAGGTGATGGCGGCGGCCTGCGCCGCGAAGGCGAGGGCCTTGCCCAGCGCTTCGTTCGATAGAGCACCGAGGGCTTGCGCGTTCAGCGCGTTGTTCTCGGCGAGCCAGGTCAGCAGCGCGGCCTGGAAGGTGTCGCCGGCGCCCACGGTGTCGACCACCGTGACCGGCACCGGGGGTGTGGTGACGCGGCCCTGCGCCGTCCAGCCGATCGCGCCCAGCCCGCCACGCGTGACAACCACGGCCCGCGCGCCTTGCGCGAGCGCATGCGCCGCGAACGTTTCGAGCGCGACGCCGGGTTGCAGAAGATCGAGGTCTTCTTCGCTGATCTTGAGCAGGTCGGTGCGGGGCTGCATCCACGCGAGCTGGTCGCGCCAGCGCTGCAGGTCGGGTTCGACGTTCAGGCGGATGTTCGGGTCACAGGCGATCAGCGCGCGGCCGCGCTCGCGTTCGACCAGCGCCCGCAGCGCCGAGGCCGTGGGCTCCACAACGGTGGCATAGGAGCCAATGTTCACCGCGCTCAAGGCCTGCGGCACACGCGCCATGTCGGCGACCTGCAGCAGCCGGTCGGCGCAGCCTTCGCCGTAGAAGGCATACGAGGGCACACCCAGCGCGTCGAGCCCGATCAGGCTCAGCGTGGTCGGCGCGGCCAGGCGTGCGATGGCGTGTGTGTCCACGCCTTCGGCGACGAGCGCACGCATCAGCCGCTCGCCGGCGAAGCCGGTCGAGATCGCGCTGAAAAAACCGACCGGCTGGCCGAGCCGCGCCAGGCCCACTGCCACGTTGAAGGGCGAGCCGCCCACGTTGGCGTCGAGCGTCATGCCGGTGCGGGTTTCAGCGGCGGCGAACACATCGAGAAGGGCTTCCCCGCAGACCATCATCATGTCGATTTCTCCTCTGTCGTTCCTCGATGCAAGCGTAGCCGCCCCGTCGATCGAAGGCGGCACTTTGCGCCCGGCCGTTACAACCCGGAATCCGGGTTTTACATTAATAAATCAACTTGATTTATTAAAGAAGGCTGCCGATAATTTGTTCACACCCGGCGTGGTGTCTGGCAACCATCAGCGGCGGCGCCGCACAGAAATAACGGAGACACGAACATGACCCAGTTTTCTTTCTCGCGCTTTCCGTCCTGGCGCTGACCTTGGCGGGTGCTTCCAGTGCTGCCGACCAGCCGGTGATCGGCCTGATCACCAAGACCGACACCAACCCCTTCTTCGTGAAGATGAAAGAGGGCGCACAAGCCGCCGCCACCGCCAAGGGCGCGAAGCTGCTGAGCGCTGCCGGCAAGGCCGACGGCGACAACGCTGGTCAGGTGACCGCGATCGAGAACATGATCGCCGGCGGCGCCAAGACCATCATGATCACGCCCAACGACTCGAAGGCGATCGTGCCGGCGATCAAGAAGGCGCAAGCGCAGGGCGTGATGTTCATCGCACTCGACAGCCCGACCGA
>JANYFX010000406.1 GCA_025359585.1 Rhizobacter sp.
CCTGCCCGAGTTCTGCGCCGCGCACCCGCGCTACGAGCGCATGGGGCTGAAGGACCTGTCGCAGGCGATTCATCAGATGTACGCGAAGGGCGACATCGCACGCCTGACGACCGAGATGTATTTGTCGGACCTGCAGCCGGCGATGAAACCGAGCGATGCCTACGCCTACATCGCGCACCGCAAGACCGAGCGCGTGCCGATCGACGAGCTCGAAGGGCGCATCACGACTTCGCTGTTGACGCCGTACCCGCCGGGCATTCCGCTGCTGATCCCCGGCGAGCGCTTCAACAAGAAGATCGTCGACTACCTGAAGTTCACGCGCGAGTTCAACGCTGCGTTCCCGGGCTTCGACACCGACGTGCACGGCCTGGTGGAAGCCGACGGCGACGCCGGCACCCACTGCTACTTCGTGGACTGCGTGCGCAACGACTGAGCGTTGCGCGCAGCGTCAGGCCGAGATGCCGCTCATCACCTGGCTGAACCCGTTGTCGACGTAGCTGATCTCGGCCGTCATGCCCGAGGCCAGGTCGGAGAGCAGGAAGGCGGCGACGTTGCCGACCTCGTCGATCGTCACGTTGCGGCGCATCGGCGAGTTGGCCTCGACCACGCCGAGGATCTGGCCGAAGCCCTTGATGCCCGAGGCGGCCAGCGTCTTGATCGGTCCGGCCGAGATGCCGTTCACGCGAACGCCTTTCGGGCCGAGGCTGGCGGCGAGGTAACGCACGCTGGCTTCGAGCGAAGCCTTGGCCAAACCCATGGTGTTGTAGTTGGGCACGGTGCGCAGCGCGCCGAGGTAGGTGAGCGTCAGCAGCGCGGCGCCTTTGCGCAGGCGTGGGGCGGCTGCCTTGGCCATGGCCGGGAAGCTGTAGCTGGAGATGTCGTGCGCGATCTGGAACGACTCGCGCGACAGGCCTTCGAGAAAGTCGCCGGTGATTGCGTCTTTCGGGGCGTAGCCGATCGAGTGCACGAAACCGTCGAACTCGGGCCACACCTCGGCGAGCTGGGCAAACATGGCGTCGATCTGGGCGTCGCTGGCCACGTCGCAGTCGTACACCAGGGTCGAGCCGAACTCGGCGGCGAACTCGGAGACACGTTGTTTGAAGCGCTCGCCCTGGTAGCTGAAGGCCAGCTCGGCGCCTTCACGATGGCAGGCGCGCGCGATGCCATAGGCGATCGAGCGGTTCGACAGCACGCCCGTGATCAGCAGGCGCTTTCCAGCGAGGAATCCCATGGTGTCTCCGTCAGTTTGATTCGCGGCGGATTTTGGCATGCAGCACATGCGCCCCTCGCACGGCCGGCGGGCACGGTGCTTGCCGGGGTTGTAACGCCAGAGTACAATCCTCGTTTTGCTGGAAAGCTGCTTGACGCGGTTGGGGCGCCCTGAAAAGTGCGGTTCGGCGGTGTTGCTTGAAGCAGTTCGCTTGACCATGTGGGCGGATTCATCCAGCCCATTTTTTTTGCTCGATCGTTTTTTCGACCAACCAGATTCGCCGGACAGGACAAGACTTTTGATGAATTGGCAAAGTGCGGTTGACCGCACTGTGACGGGCTTGGGTTACGACCTGGTCGACGCTGAAAAAAGCGTCGGCGGCTTGTTGCGCGTCTTCATCGATTACTTGCCCGGTTCAGCAGAGGGTGCCGCAGGGCAGTTCATCACCGTGGACGACTGCGAGAAGGTCACCCGCCAGCTGCAGTACGTGCTCGAAGTCGAGGCCTGTGCTTACGAGCGGCTCGAAGTCTCTTCGCCGGGGCTGGACCGCCCGTTGAAGAAGGCGGCCGACTACGCGCGCTTCGCCGGCGAGCAGGTCGAGCTGACGCTGAAAGAGCCATTCAAGGGGCGCAAGAAGTTCACCGGCGAACTGCAGGCGCTGGGTGATGGCTGGCGGCTTGTGCTGGTGAACCGGGTGAAGAAGCCGGGCAAGAAGATTGACAAGAGCGCAAGCGCCGCCAAGCCGGAAGGCGAGAGCGATCTGGCGCTGGATTTTTCGATTGAAGAAGTTCGAGAGGCACGCCTGGTGCCGGTGGTGGATTTCAAGGGTCGCCGTTTCTCCGAGCAGGATGAAGCGCCCTTGAAGACCGCACCGGTGGCGGCAAAGCACTCGATTGACGAGGTTGACGGAGGCCGTATTCAATGAACCGCGATTTGCTTGATTTTGTGGACGCGATCTCGCGTGAGAAGAGCGTCGATCTCGAGGTGGTGTTCGCAGCGGTCGAAGCGGCGCTCGCGTCGGCCTCGAAGAAGCTGCACGGCGGCGAGGTCGACATGCGCGTGTCGATCGATCGCGACAGCGGCGAATACGAAACCTTCCGCCGCTGGCACGTGGTGCCGAACGAAGCCGGCCTGCAATTGCCCGACTCGGAAATCCTGCACTTCGAAGCGCTGGAGCAGATCCCCGACATCGAAGTCGACGACTACATCGAAGAATCGGTCGAGTCGGTCTCGATCGGCCGCATCGGCGCGCAAGCGGCCAAGCAGGTCATCCTGCAGAAGATCCGCGACGCCGAGCGCGAACAGCTGCTGACCGACTTTCTCTCGCGTGGCGAGAAGATCTTCGTCGGCACCGTCAAGCGCCTCGACAAGGGCGACGTGATCGTCGAGCAGGGCCGCATCGAAGGCCGCCTGCGCCGCAGCGAAATGATCCCGAAGGAAAACCTGCGCTCCGGCGACCGGGTGCGTGCCTACATCGCCGAGGTCGATCCGACCTTGCGTGGCCCGCAGATCCTGCTGAGCCGCAGCGCGCCGGGTTTCATGATCGAACTGTTCGCGCAAGAAGTGCCCGAGATCGAACAAGGCCTGCTCGAAATCAAGTCGTGTGCCCGTGACGCCGGCTCGCGCGCCAAGATCGCCGTGGTCTCGCACGACAAGCGCGTCGACCCGATCGGCACCTGTGTCGGTGTGCGCGGTTCGCGTGTCAACGCCGTCACCAACGAACTCGCCGGCGAGCGGGTCGACATCGTGCTGTGGTCTGAAGACCCGGCGCAGGTCGTGATCGGCGCGCTCGCGCCGGCCAACGTGCAGTCGATTGTGGTCGACGAAGAGCGCCACGCGATGGACGTGGTGGTCGACGAAGAAAACCTCGCGATCGCGATCGGCCGCGGTGGCCAGAACGTGCGCCTGGCGTCGGAGATGACCGGTTGGCGCATCAACATCATGACGGCCGAAGAGTCTGCTTCGAAGCAGGCGACCGAGTCCGACAGCGTGCGCAAGCTGTTCATCGAGAAGCTCGACGTCGACGCCGAAGTGGCCGACATCCTGATCAACGAAGGCTTTGCCAGCCTCGAAGAAGTGGCCTACGTGCCGATGCAGGAAATGCTCGAGATCGAGAGCTTCGACGAAGACACCGTGAACGAGCTGCGCACCCGTGCCAAAGACGCGCTGCTGACGATGGAACTCGCCAAGGAAGAAGGCGTGGAAGACGTTTCGCAGAACCTGCGCGACCTCGACGGCCTGACGCCCGAACTCATCGCCAAGCTCGGCGCCGGTGGAATTCACACCCGCGATGACCTGGCCGATCTGGCGGTCGACGAACTGGTCGACATCACGGCGGTCGACGAAGAGCAGGCCAAGGCCTTGATCATGAAGGCACGTGAACACTGGTTCACGACCTGACGGCCGTGAAACACGCCACCGCATCGACAGCCGCACCAGCGCGCACCCTACGAAGTTAGACAAGCAAGGATTCAATCAATGGCATCGACAACCGTCGCCCAACTCGCCGCCGAGCTCAACCGCTCTGCCGCGGCACTGCTCGAGCAGCTGCAGTCGGCCGGCGTCAGCAAGGCGTCGACCGACGATGCGCTGACCGAGTCGGACAAGGAGCGGCTGCTCGACCACCTGCGCTCGACCCACGGCACCACCGCCGGCGCCGAGCGCAAGAAGATCACGCTGACACGCAAGTCCACCAGCGAGATCAAGCAGGCCGACTCATCAGGCAAGGCGCGCACGATTCAGGTGGAAGTGCGCAAGAAGCGCACCTTCATCAAGCGCGACGACGCGCCTGCGTCGGAAGAGCCGGCGGAGCCGTTGATCGACGACGCCGAATTGCAGCGCCGTGAAGTCGAAGCCCAGGCCCAGGCGGAGCTGCTGCGCCAACAGGAAGTAGACCTGGCCGAGAAGCGTCGCCTGCGTGAAGAGCAGGAAGCACGCGACCGCGAAGCCGCCGAAGTGCGCGCCCGTGAAGCCGCCGAGAAGCAGGCGGCCGAAGCCGCTGCCGCGGCGCTCGCCCATGCCGCCGCTGCCAGCGCACCCGCCAAGGCCGGTGAAGCCAAGCCGGCTGCCGCGCCTGTGGTTGCCGTAGCGCCCGCCGTCGTCGAGCCGGTCAAACCCGCTCTGCGTGTGATCAAGGCCGCCGACGTCGTCGACGAAGAAAAGCAGCGCGCCACCGACCTCGCCAAGCGCCGCAAGGCAGCAGAAGACGAAGCCGCCGCGATCCGCGTGATGATGAACGCGCCGAAGAAGGTGCTCGTCGCCAAGCCGCCCGAAGAGGCCAAGCCGGCCGTCGAGATCAAGGGCACGATCCACAAGAAGGTCGGCGCCCCGGGCGCGGCCACGACCACCGCCGTGGCGAAGCCCGGCGACAAGAAAGCCGTCAAGTCGGAAAAGCTCTCGTCGAGCGGGGCCGACGACGCCAAGAAGCGCAGCGCGCTCAAGCCCGGCGCGCGTGCGCCGGCAGGTGCGGGCCGCCCGGGCTGGCGCGCACCGCGCACCGGCCGCCGTGGCGATCGCAACGACGGCGCGCCGTCGTCGTTCGTGGCACCGGCCGAAGCGCAGGTGCAGGAAGTGCACGTGCCCGAGACCATCAGCGTGGCCGATCTGGCGCACAAGATGTCGGTCAAGGCCTCCGAGGTCATCAAGCAGTTGATG
>JANYFX010000414.1 GCA_025359585.1 Rhizobacter sp.
CCTGCCCAAGGGCTCGGTCAGCGGCTTCGAGCTGATGGACACCGCGCGCTTCGGGCAGACGCAGTTCCAGGAACGCCTGACCTTCCAGCGCGGGCTGGAGGGCGAACTCACCCGCTCCATCACCTCGATGGCCGCGGTCGAGAACGCCCGTGTTCACCTGGCGCTGCCCAACCAGAACGGCTTCTTCCGCGAACAACAAAAGCCCAGCGCGTCGGTGCTGCTCAGCCTGCATCCGGGGCGCACGCTCGACCGCGCGCAGGTGGCCGGCATCGTGCACCTCGTGTCCAGCAGCGTGCCCGAGCTGGACCCGAAGAGCGTGAGCGTGCTCGACCAGAGCGGCGCGCTGCTCAACACCAGGTGCACGATGCCGGCGACCTGCGCCGGGTCGAGCGTGCGGCCGGCGTGCATCGTCAACATCACCGACGCGCTGGGTTTTTGCTGTTCGCGGAAGAAACCGTTCTGGTTCGGCAGCGCCAGGTGCACGCGGGCGTTCTGCACCGCGGCCATCGAGGTGATCGAACGGGTCAGTTCGCCTTCGAGGCCGCGTTGTGCCGTGAGGCGTTCCTGGAACTGGGTCTGGCCGAAGCGCGCGCTGTCCATCAGCTCGTAACCCGAGACCGAGCCCTTGGGCAGGCCGGCGGTGGCGAGCTTCAGGCGCAGGTCGTGCACTTGCGCCGCGGGCACGAGGATCGCGGCGCCGCCCTCGGACATGCGGTAAGGCACGTTCATCTGCGAGAGCTGGGCGATCACCGCGCCACCGTCCTTGTCGGAGAGGTTGGCGTAGAGCACCTTGAAGTCACCCTTGCTGCTCCACATCAGCATCGCCAGCACCACGCCCACCAGCGCCAGCAGCCCGAGCACGGCGCTGAGCTTGCTGCGCATCGGCAGCGCGGCCATGCGACCGCCGAAGCTCGCGCTTTCTACCAGCGGCAGGTTGGGGTTGACGGCGACGGCGTTGTCCATGGGCGAAGCTCTCGGTTCAGAGCAGGCGCAGCCGAATGACTGCTCCCGAATGAAAGTGATTGTTCGAGAACTTGAGGGTGGCGAATGCGCCGAACAGCCGCACAAAGGGCGGCCTGTTCGCACCATCGTGCGCTGGCCTGTTCACTACGATCTCGTCATGCCGGCAATCCGGGAGCCCTGCCATGAACGTGACCCTGAAACCCTTCGATTTCGCCCAGGCCGTGGCCCGTGCGGGCCTGACCACGAACGGCCAGCCGATCGCCAAGGGCGACGCCGTGGCGGGCGCTGGTTTCCAGCAGGCGCTGACGCAGGCGCTGGGGGCGGTGAGCAAGACTCAAAGCGACGCGACCGCGATGCAGCGCGAAGTGCAGATGGACAACCCGACCGTCAGCCTGGAGCAGACCATGGTCGCGATGCAAAAGGCACAGATCGGGTTCCAGGCCACGCTGCAGGTCCGCAACAAGCTCGTGCAGGCCTACTCCGACATCATGAGCATGCAGGTCTAGGGCCTGTGACCCTCATGCAGACCGATCGACGTTGTCGCCAAGCACCGGCGCCGCTGCAAATGCGGCACGCTGGTTCGCCGCGGCTTCGAGCTGCGTCGACAAGCGCGCCAGCCACGGGAAACGCACCGGGCGCGGGGTCTCGTGCAGCGATTCGGGTTCGGCGTTGCCGCCATGGAAGGATTCGCTGACCGCGGTCCGTGTGAAGTTGGCCGGGGTCGGGGTGTCTGCGGTCAGAGCCGAAACACGCCCGGTCGGGGTGACTCCGTTGATGCTCATGGGGCGCTCCTTGCCGTGATGCGGCTGTGGCTGATAGACGTGCTATCGGCAGGTCACAACCGAACCTGAGCCTTTTTTGCGCTCCCCTTTCAAAAAAATCTTCGCTCTCGCCCGGGGTCAAGTCAGCGCGAGAAGTTTTCCACGTTTTTGCGTGATGTCGATGAAACGCTGCAGCGTGCGCTGCACCGTGCCGTCGGCCCGCACGAACTCGCAGCCCAGCCGCACACCCTTGGCGTCGGCGTTGATCGAGGTCACATGGTGCAAACGCAGGTCGACGTCGAAACGGGTGTCGGCGTCGAGGTCGATCTGCACCCGCGCCAGCGTGGTGCCGGGGTTGATGCTCGGCATCTCGTCGGGCAGGAACAGGGCGCAGCCGCCGATGCTCACGTCGAGCACCCGCAGCGCGAACTCGCGCTCGACCGCTCCCGTGCCGTGGCGAAACCGCGCCGTCGGCGTGCTGCGCAGCAGCGGCCGCACGCGGAACGCCTCGCGGCGCTGAAAGCGGAACATCTCGCGCGGCCAGCTGCAATTCAACACGCAGGTGCGGTTGCCGCGCACCAGCACGAAGTTGGTGGCGTCGAACTGCAGCTTCACGCTGTCGAGGTAACCGACGATCACCGCTTCCTGGCACTCGACCAGCGCGTGCAGCGCCGGGTCGTCCGGGTTGACGCTGAAGCCGATGCTGCTGCGATCAAGGTCGGCGGTCCACAGCGTGGCGCTGACCACGCTGCCGTCACTCGCGTTGAGGTTCACCTGCACATTGCCGTCGATCAGCAGCTTGAGCATGGCGCCGATCTCGCGCGGTGTGGTAACGCGGAATTCGTCCAGACCGCCCGGCCCCGCACCCAGCGAGTCGAGCGGCATCGGCATGGTTTGTTGAGACACGCCGCGTCCTCCTCAATGCACGGTCTTGGTGTGGCCGGCGAGCAACTCGTCGAGCTCGTCGAGCCAGGGCTCGGCCAGGCGCCGGATCTGCGCGTCGTTGACCAGGATGCGCTGCATGATGCGCGACTTGAATTGCGCTTCGTCTTGCCCCAGCGTGCGGCCGGCGGCGGTGTGCTTGAGCTGCGCGATCAGCAGGGCGCAGGCGCCTTCGAGCTTGATCACCTGGTCCCAGTTGCCGGTGCGGGCCGCCTCCAGCATGTCCTGGCTGGCCTTTTCGATGGCCTGGTAGTAGTCGATCAGCGCGGTGTTCATGGCGGCTCCGGAGTCAAGCATGTTCGGGGGCGTGGTGCGGGTCATTGGCGGCTCGACGCGACCTGCGGGCCGATGGCGGCCCAGGCCGAGCGCACCGGCTCGAGCAGGCGGCCGCACTCTTCGAGCGTGGCCACGTCGTTGCTCAGGTTGGCGTGTGTCAGGCGCACGCCGATGTAGGCGTACAGCGCGTTCAGGTCGGTGGCGAGCGCGCCGCCCGCGTCCATGTTCAGCGAGGCCTTCAGGCCCTCTTCGACGATGCGCGCGGCGCGCCCGATGGCGCGGCCCTTGGCCTGCACGTCACCGGCGGCGATGGCGCCGCGTGCCTGTGCCACCGAGTCCTGGAACGCGTCGAGCAGCATCTGCACCAGCTGGTGCGCGGAGGCGCTGTCGACACCGGTCTGCACGCCCACCTGGCGGTAGGCGTTGGTGAAGGCGCTGGAGTCGTTGCGGGGGGCAGCAGTCGCAAACATGGGACGGTGCTTTCAATGAAGTGGCTTGCCTTGAATATCGGCGCCGCTTCGTGCGACTTGAGCTTCGGCCTGACGGCGCTCTGGGGGTGAAAAGGCGCGCTGTTCGAAGCTTCGTCGCGCGCGTCCGCCGATCAGCCCGTGCTCTTGTTGTTCACCGCGATCTGCTGTGTGATGTAGCTCGACAAGCCGTTCAGCTGCCCCATCGTCTTGTCGAGCGCCGTGTACTGCGCCCGCAGCCGCGCTTCGACGCCCGCGATGCGGGTGGAGAGCGCGTCTTGCCGGTTCTGGTTCAGCGTGACACGTTTGCGCAGGCTCTCGGTGCGGGTGCTGACGGTGCCGTCGGCGCCGATGAGCCGGTCGACCATCGCCCGCATCTGCGTGGCGATGCCGTTGTTCTGGGGGACCAGCGTGTCGGTGTTGGAGAACAATTTTTTCGTCTCGGCCAGATTGGCCAGCGCGTTTTTGGCCTTGGTGTCGTTGAGCGTGACCGAGCCGTCGAGCTTCACGTCGAAGCCGATGTCGCTCAGGCGCGTGAACATCGTCGAAGCGCCGCTGGTGGCACCCAGCATCGCGCGCATCTGCGAGCGGATCGAGACCGCGGCACTGTCGCCCTGCAGCCCGCCGGCGACCTTGCTTCCGGCGTCGTACTTGGTCTGGTCGGCGAGCAGCTTGTTGAGGTCGTTGTAGGCGCTGACGAAGCTGTCCATCGCCTTGCGCATCGAGGTGTTGTCTTGCTCCGCCGTCACCTGAACCGGCGAGGTGGTGACCTTGTTCAGCGTCAGCGACATGCCGTCGAGCAGGTTCGGCAGCGTGTTGCTCTGCGACGTGATCGGCAGGTTGTTCAGCGTGGCCACGGCGTTCGACGCGGCCTGCGCCTGCGCCATGCGCGTGATGCCGGCCGAAGGGTCGAAGGCCAGCGCCGACAGGCCGGCGGCGTCGGTGTTGTTGCCGTCGGTGTCCGTCACGCCGATGCGAAAGCCGTTCTCGGCGCCGGTGGCGGTCGAGCGCAGCACCAGCCGCGCGCCGGTGGCGTCGGTCAACACCGAGGCCGTGACGCCGGCACCGGCCGCGTTGATCTGGTCGCGCAAGGTCGCGAGCGACGCGCCCGGCGTGGCGACCGTGATGTCGAGTGCGGTGGCCCCGGTCTTCGGCGTGAAACTGGTCTGCCCCGCGCCCCAGGTGCCGAGCTCGATGTGCAGGCTGCCTTCGCCCACGATCGTGTCGGCCGAGGCGAAGGTGGCGGTCGCGTTCGATTGCGAAGCCGCCAGGCTCTGCACCGAGAGGGTGTAGTTGCCGGCCTTGGTCGAGGTGCCCGTGGTCACGGTCACGGCGCTCGGGTCGCTGCTCGTGCCGGTGGTGGCACCCCAGGTGTCGCTGCGTGTCAGCGCCGACGAAGCATCACGCAGAGCCGACAGGTAGGACTGCACCTTGCCATAGGTCGTGATCTTGGTCTGCAGCGCAGACGCTTCGGTCTTCAGCGTGTTCAGCGGAACCTGCTCGATCGCCACCATCTGCGTGATGATGCTGTTGACGTCGAGACCGCTGCCGACGCCGATCGATGAGATGGTGGCCATGGAGAATCCTTCTTGAACGTCTTCGGTCTATCGGCAGTGTGGGCAGGAACTTGAGCGCTATCAACGCGAATGCCCGCCCGGGAACGTGTCCGGGGCGGGCATCGCCTCGACTGCTTTCGAAGCGCCTCAGCCCTTGAGCAACTGCAGCACCTGCTGCGGCAACTGGTTGGCCTGCGCCACCATCGCCGTGCCGGCCTGCTGCAGGATCTGCGCGCGCGACAGGTTGGCGGTTTCCGCGGCGAAGTCGGCGTCCATGATCCGGCCACGGGCGGCCGACTGGTTTTCACCGGTGATCTGCAGGTTCGCGATCGCGAAGCCGAAGCGGCTCATCGCCGCACCGTAGGTGGCGCGGTCGGTGGTGATGGTGTCGAGCTTGGCGTCGATCGCGGCCAGCGCGGTCGATGCGGTGGCGGCCGTTGTCACGTCGCCGCTGAAGGCGCTCACGGCGGTGGTCGTCACGGTCAGCGTGTCGCCGTTGTTGGCACCGACCTGAAAGGTCTGCGCGCCGGCGCCACCGCCGACGATGGCGATGCCGTTGAACTTGGTCTGGGTCGCGATGCGCGTGACTTCGGCTGTGAGCTGCTGGAACTCGGTGTCGAGGTTGGCGCGGTCGGAGGTGCCGTTCGAGCCGTTCTGGGCTTGCACTGCGAGTTCACGCATGCGCTGCAGGGCGTCGGTCACGGTGGCGAGTGCGCCTTCAGCGGTTTGCGCCAGCGAGATGCCGTCGTTGGCGTTGCGGATCGCCACGTTGGT
>JANYFX010000436.1 GCA_025359585.1 Rhizobacter sp.
ATACGGTGCGGAAGTATTTGCGCACCGACAGAGTCGAGGAGCCGCGGCGAAGTCTGCGCGAGGAGGCGCCCCTCAAGTTGGCGCCGTTCGTCGAGGCGATCAAGCAGGCGCTGCTGGTCGACGCGCGCAGGCCGAAGAAGGGTAAGCGCGGTCTCAAGGCCCTCTTGTTTCCGGCCGGTGTGATGAGCACGATCTGGTGAGGATGCCCACGCTTGGATGTGTGCACGTAACCGGTCAGATGCACACATGGACAAGCGAGTCATCAAGGACACGCGGCGCAGGCACAGCGACGCATTGAAGTTGGATCTGGTCGAGCGCAGCCTGCAGCCTGGCGTGTCGGTCGCGGCGCTGGCGCAGGAGCACGGTATCAATGCCAACCTGCTGTTCAACTGGCGTCGGCTGCACCTTCGTGCGCCGGGCGCCGATGTTTCGGCGAGTACCGTGCCGACGCTGCTGCCGGTCACGGTGCAGCCCGACACGTCGGCGCCGACGACCGCGCACGCAGTAACGCAGGCTGCGCCTGCGCGCGCCGCCACGGGAACCATCGAGATCGAGATCGGCACCGCTCGCGTGCGGCTGCGCGGTGCAGTCGATGACGCCAGCGTGCGCAGCGTCTTGCGCGCGCTGAGCGAACTTGCATGATCGGCATGCCATCGGGAACTCGCGTGTGGCTCGTCGCCGGTCACACCGATATGCGCAAGGGCTTCGATGGCTTGGCCGCGCTGGTGCAGACCGCGCTGGTCGAGAACCCGTTCTGCGGTCACGTCTTCGTCTTCCGTGGCAGGCGCGGCGACATCCTCAAGGTGCTGTGGTTCGACGGACAGGGCTTGCTGCTGCTGGCCAAGAGATTGGAGCGGGGCCGCTTCATCTGGCCACAGGCCACATCAGGCAAGGTGTCGCTGACGCCCGCACAGCTATCGATGCTGCTCGAGGGCATCGACTGGCGCATGCCCGCTCGTACCAACTTCGGAACGCATCAGCCCGAGCTCGCAGCCTGAACCACTGTACGAGGATGCCTCCGGTGCGCCCCCAATAGCGAGGCGCATGTGGACTCGGCACAGTAGATCTCTGTGCCGACCGCGAACAACACGCCCAACACCGTCGAAGCGCTGCTACGCGTCGTCCAGGAGCGCGACTCCGAGGTGGCGTTCCTCAAGTTGATGGTCGACAAGCTCTCGTTGCAGCTGCTGCGCGCGCGCCGAGCGCAGTACGGACGCTCCAGCGAGCAGTTGGATGACCCGCAGATCGCGCTCATCGAAGGCACACCACTGTATGAACATCCGGCGCCCAAGGCGGTGCCGAAGCCTGAAGCTGCGAACGGCGCGAGCATTGATCGGCAACTGCCGGCACACCTGCCGCGTGAGAACCAGGTGCACCGGCCCGCCGCGACCGATGCCGCGCACGACGCGGCTGGCGATGCCTGTGGCTGCACCGAGTGCGGTGGCCGCCTGCGACAGATCGGCGCCGACGTGTCGGAGCAGCTGGAGTACGTGCCTTCGCGCTTCAAGGTGATCCGCCATGTGCGGCCCAAGCTCGCTTGCGTGGCCTGCCAAACGATCTTCCAGGCAGCGGCGCCGAGCCGGCCGATCGCGCGCGGCGTGGCCGGACCGGCATTGCTCGCCAACGTGCTCGTCTCCAAATACTGCGACCACATCCCGCTACACCGCCTGGCCCGCATCCATGCCCGCGACGGCGTGTGCTTCGATCCGTCGACTTATGTGGGCTGGGTCGAACAGAGCCACGCCTTGCTCGATCCGTTGGTCGCCGCACTCGGCCGCTACACGTTGGCCGGTGTCAAGGTTCACGCCGACGACACGCCGGTGCCGGTGCTCGACCCCGGGCGCGGCAGGACCAAGATCGGGCGGCTGTGGGTTTACGTGCGCGATGACCGACCCGCTGCCAGCACCGAACCGCCTGCGGCCTGGTACCGGTACACCCCCAACCGCAAAGGCGAGCACCCGCAGGCCCACCTGAAGGACTACCGCGGCGTGCTGCAGGCCGATGCTTACGGCGGCTACGGAAAGATCTACGCGACCGGACGTGTCGAAGAAGCGGCTTGCTGGGCGCACGCGAGGCGACCGTTCTGGGACATGTACGAGAACCAGGGCCGAGTGGCAGGCTCCATCGCCGATCAGGCGTTGCAGCGCATCGCTGCCCTCTGCGCGGTCGAGGCCGAGATCCGCGGCCAGCCACCCGAGATCCGGCGACGCGAACGACAGGCCCGCGCCGGGCCGCTGCTCGAAGAGCTGCGCGCGTGGATGACGAGCATGGTCGGGCGGGTGTCGGCGAAGTCGGAGTTGGCCAAGGCCATCGGCTACTCGCTCACGCGCTGGCGAGCGCTGACGCGCTACCGGGACGACGGTCGCATCGAGATCGATAACAACGCCGCCGAGCGTGCCCTGCGCGGAGTTGCTCTTGGAAGAGGCAACTACCTCTTCATGGGTTCGGACGCCGGGGGCGAGCGCGCCGCGTCGATTTACAGTCTGGTGGAAACGGCCAAGCTCAATGGGCTCGATCCGCAGGCATACCTGCGGGAGGTCCTGACACGCATCGCCGACCATCCGATCAACCGCATCGACGAGGTGCTGCCGTGGAACATTGGGAACATCGTGCTGCGCGACGAGGAGCAGCGACAACTCTCCAGCGCGATCGCCGCCTGAGCGCGGCGCATCGCGCTGCGGACAAGAGGACAGAGGCGTGAACTCGCAAGCCTTCGATCCGGGAATGATCGAAGCGCTCGAGAGCGCGAGCAGCATGCAGCTGTACCAGCTCAAGGCGCTCATCGAGGGCATGCTGGCAGACCCGCGCCGCAGCATGACCGCTCGCGCGAGCCTGCATCTTGGCCAGCCGGTGCAGTTCGTCGACTTCCGGGACGGTCAGATGCGCCGGGGCAAGATCATCGCCATGAAGGACACCCAGGCGACGGTGCTTGAGCAGGGGACCAAGCGAACTTGGAAGATCCCTTGCCTGGCGATGCAGGGCTATACCGAGGTCGAGCGCCGATCGGACCAAACATACGAACCGCCGCCGGAGCCGGCCTCCGTCGCAACCGGCGCACGTGCGATCCAACGCGGCGACACCGTCACCTTCGACGATCGCGACGGCCGTAACATCACCGGCGTGGTCGTGCGCGTCAACCAACGCACTGCAACGATCGGCACTGGCGATGGCGGAACCTGGCGCGTCCCGTTCCACGTCCTGCGGCAGGTGCTGGACATCTGACCTCCGTCAAACGCCGGCAGGCGTCAAGAGGGCCTTGAGACCGCGCTTACCCATGGAAAGCTTCTTTGGAACTTTGAAGTGCGAGCTCTTCTACATCAATGAGTTCGAAAGCGTCGATATGTTGAAGGGCGCGATTCGCGACTACATCCACTACTACAACGTGGATCGGATCAAGCTGGGGCTCGGAGGGCTGAGCCCCGTCGAGTACAGGATGCACACCGCCACCGCCACCGCGATGGCATGACTTCAACAGTGTCCAAGGTTCGGGGGTCGGTTCAGAGTTGAAGTGGACACGAGGCTCCTATGCTCCGAGCAGGCTTTAAAGATGGTCGGACTGGACGCTCACCAAACTTCAGCAAGGCAGCGGGTGCTGTTATCGGCGGTCTGACAACGAGCGACTGAGCCTAGCCGTATAGCGGTTTGTGGAGAAGGAGAATCCGGGCGCGATTGTCTCGGGCATCGCCACCCACAGTCTCGACGCGTCTGCGTCGCCGCAAGCGGCAGACCGGCCTAGTCCGGCCGGTTCACGAGCGAGCCGACAATGAGTTCTGACCAGCGCAGGCAGTCGAACGCGAGTGTGCGCAGGATTGGCTTTGTGCCGTGGACGTCCCCCATACGAGAGCGAAGGGTCTGCATCACGTAGGCTCCCTGATTGAGCGCTCCCTCCAGGTTTCTCTTGAAGGGCATGACGTCAGCGTCACGCCACCCCAGACCTTCGAGCTGATGATCAAGCTTCGTGAGCACACCCTTCGCCATGGCTGCCTTCTTGCAGCGCTCTTGGAACGACGCCTTTGTCGGGTCACCCAGGTCGAACTCCTCGTAGACCTTGGAGGTTGCGGCGTCTACGGCCCCACAAGCCGCGGAGATGGCACCTCCAAGATCGCCATCACGCATCCGTTGCGCAGCCTTGACGAGGTCGCGATGCGCTTCGCTGGGCGTGTCGGAAAGGATGCCGATGTCAAACTCGGCCGTAGGGATGAGCGTCCCGCTTACGAACGACCAACCCAACCGGCTGAGGTACTCTGCAAGCTTCTCCTCCGCTTCGGGGCGGCGCCGAAGAATCTCTTCGATCAAGAACGTGAGGAACCGCTTTTGACCCACGGCGTCCATCTGACCAACCTGCTCATCAATGGCGGACATCAGCTCCCCTTTGCTGGCACCCTTTTGTGGCCTTTGCACTAAATGGGCCGCAGTCGTCACGTCAAAGCCAGCGAGTCCAGCCACCTCCTTGATCTCATAGAAGGAGAACTCTTGGAGGCATGCCCTGGCAGCTGGCCAAGCTCGGCGGAGGTTGTCGCTCGGTCGAGGCTCGTCTTGTCCTGCTGCTTCGTCGCCGACGCGAAGGGCGTGGCGGGGTTGCCGATTCGAGTTCCAGGTTCGCACTTCTTTCGCCATAGCTGCGAAAGACGCGTGGTCCAGAATCGCCTCAGCGGGTGAGACAAATGAGTCCGCTCGCAGTAAGTCACCCGAGTGGCCGGCGTGCCATAGGGTCGTGTCGAGCATCAGCTGCAAGGCGGCCGCGACCTCCGGAACCGTGAGCTGAGCTTCCGCTGCCAACGAAATGACAAGTACGTGCGTCTGCTGGGTCTGTCGATATCGCGCCTGAAGCACGCCGTAAACGCGCTCGATGTCCGACATAACGCGGAGCGCCGGCTCTGCATCTAACAGCGGCAAGGCCGACGACTGCAGCCGGTAGAGATCGTTCTCACGTTTGATCAGGCCAAAATCTTCCAGCGAGTTGAGCGCTTTTAGTTCAGAGTGGTTGTCGGATCTGAACTTGAGGGCGGGTACTCCTCCGCCCATAGCCTGCATTTTTTGGAGGAGATCGAGAAGTAGAGTTCGCTGCGAATCCGACAGTGGTGTAGGCGTTTGGGTGGCGTTCATGCTCGTAAGATTTATCCGAGGACTTCGGCAGGAGCAGATGGTATGACGCCTTACTTCCGGCGCGGGATTCCCGGCGGGCAGAAAGGGGGGGTGACCTCAGTCAGGAAAACAGACCTAGCATCAGAACTTCACTGAGGCCCCGTCCGCC
>JANYFX010000541.1 GCA_025359585.1 Rhizobacter sp.
GTCGGCACGGCAACGCTGGCGCCGAGCGCGGCTTCCCAGGGCGTGACCGGCAGGTCGAGGTACACGTCGCGACCGTCGACGCGGTACAGGCGGTGCGGGTTGAAGGCGATGTCGAGGTACAGATCGCCGGCCGGCGCGCCATCGCCCAGGCCCGGCCCACCCTGGCCCGCGAGCCGCAGGTGCTGGCCTTCGCGAATGCCTTTCGGAATGTTCACGTCGAGCGTGCGCTCCTGCAGCACGCCGCGGCCTTCTGTGTCGAGCACCGGCACGCGCAGCGAGATGCTGCGCTGCGCCCCGCGGTAAGCGTCTTCCAGGTCGATCAGCACCTTGGCGTGGTGGTCTTGCCCGGGCATGTGCGCCTCGGGCCGACGGGTGCGCGCGCCGCGGGCTGCGCGGCCGAACAGCGCTTCAAAGAAGTCGCTGTGGTCGCCACCTTGTTCGTCGCCGCGCCGGCTGAACTCGAAGCCGGCGTCCCAGCCCGGCGGCGGCTGGAAGTCGCGCTCGCGGCCGGAACCTTGGCCGGCCGCCGACTCGCGTTCCCACTGGCTGCCCGCCGCGTCGTAGGCGGCGCGCTTTTCCGGGTCGCGCAGCACCTCGCCGGCCTCGCCGACTTCCTTGAAGCGGGCCTCGGCGTCTTTTTCCTTGCTCACATCGGGGTGGTACTTGCGCGCCAGCTTGCGGTAGGCCCGCTTGATGTCGTCCTGCGTGGCTTCGCGCGCCACGCCGAGGGTCTGGTAGTAGTCCTCGAACTTCATCGGTGGCGCCCCGCGCAAAGCTGGAGTGTGCGCCCGGTGTCAGTGCCGGTGTTCGTGGGGGTGCGGGTGTGGATGCACGTGTTGCCGCACGGCTGCCGTTTCGGTGGCGCCCGCCGCGCCTTCGCACAAGGCCATGAAGGGCTCACGCACCACTTGCAGCGTCACGTGGCCGATGCGGAACTTGTCGCGCAGGCGGTGCGTCGCCATCTCGAAGAAGGGGTCGTCGGGGTGGCCGAGCGGCATCACGAGGTGCGCGGTCAGCGCCACGTCGCTGGTGCCGGTGGCCCACACGTGCAGGTCGTGCACGCGGCCTACGCCGGGCAGGGATTCGAGCTCGTGGCGCACGGCGGCGAGGTCGATGTGCTCGGGCACGCCGTCGAACATCAGGTGCAGCGACTGCCTGAACAAACCCCAGGTGCCCAGCACGATCACGAGCGCGATCACGAGGCTGGCCACCGGGTCGAGCCAGGCCCAGCCGAACCAGAGCGACAGGCCACCCGCCAGCACCACGCCGGCCGAGACCAGCGCGTCGGCCGCCATGTGCATGAACGCGCCGCGGATGTTGAGGTCGCTCTCGCGGCCGCGCATGAACAGCAGCGCGGTGCCGAGGTTGACGAAGATGCCGATGCCGGCCACCACCATCACCGTGAAGCCCTGCGTCGGCTCGGGCGCGTGCAGCCGGCCGACCGCTTCCCATGCGAGCGAGCCCATCGCCACCAGCAGCAGCAAGGCATTCGCGAACGCGGCCAGGATCGACGCGCGTTTCCAGCCGTAGGTGTAGCGCGCGCCGGGCCGCACCCGGCCGGCCAGCGCGCCACCCCAGGCGAGCACGAGGCCGGCCACGTCGCCGAGGTTGTGGCCGGCGTCGGCCAGCAGCGCGAGCGAGTTGACCTTCCAGCCATAGAACGCTTCGACCGCGACGAAGGCGGTGTTCAGCGCGATGCCGATCGCGAACGCGCGGTCGAAGTTGGCCGGGGCGTGGTGGTGGCCGTGGCCGGCGTGGTCGTGCCCATGGTGGTCATGGCCGTGGTCGGGCGTTTCGGGAGCGGCGGAGTGCGGGTGCGATGAAGACATGCCGACAGTGTGACGCAGCCGGCTTCACCCTTCGGCGCGGCGGCCACGGCGCCACAGAGTGGGCACCGTGGCGCGCTACCGCCGGTCGCGCCCGCCAATGCTGCACCGGGTCGCGACCGGTGCCCGCGTTTCACAGGTTAGCCTCGCGCCATGGACCGATCCACTTTCGACTCTTTCTGCCAGCAGCGGGCCTTGAACGCCGCCGCGGTGCGCAGCGCGCTGCGCTCGAGCGGTGGCCAGCCCGACGCCAGCGCGTGGCGCCACTTCGCGGCCCGCCTGCTGCACGGCGCCGGCCTCGGCGCGCTCGGCGCCGGCGTGCTCTTTTTCGTCGCCGCGAACTGGCAGGACTATGGTGTGCTCGGCCGCTTCGTGCTGCTGCAGGCGGCCTTGCTGGTCAGCGTCGGTGTGGCCTTGTGGCGGCCACCGCCGTCGCCCATCGGCCAGGCGGCATTGTTGCTCGCCACGCTGTTGACCGGCGCCTTGTTCGCACTGTTCGGCCAGTCGTACCAGACCGGGGCCGACGTGCACGAGCTGTTCTTCGCCTGGGCGGTGCTCGCACTCCCGTTCGCGCTGGCAGGTGGCTCGGGCGCGCTGTGGGCGCTGTGGTGGTGCGTGCTGAACGTGGCGCTGGCGCTGCTGTGCGGCTGGGTTGGCACCGAGCACATTTTCTGGCACGTGCTCGATGGCCACGCCATCGGCCAGCCCGCCTTGTTGATGCTGCCCTGCCTGTGCAACTTCGCGGCGGCGGCCTTGTTCGCACAGGTCGCGAAGACACGCTTCGGGGCAGCCGCACCGCTCTGGCTGGTGCGGCTGCTGACGAGCTTCGGCTTCGTCTACGGCACGGTGGCGTGCATCGGTGTGGTGGTCGGCGAAGGGCTGTGGCGTGATCAGGCGGCTGGCGCCTCGAGCCAGGGCGCGGTGGTGGTGTTGCTCTTCGTGGCCCTCAGCGTGGCCATCGCGTTCATCACATTGCGGCAACGCAGCGATGTCTTCAACATGGCACTGCTGGCCGCGAGCTGGATCGCCATCTCGACCACTTGGCTCGGCAAATCGATGCGCTTCAACGACCTGGGTTCGTTCTTCCTGATCGCGTTCTGGCTGATCGCCGCCTCGACCGGCGCCGGCTTGTTGCTGATGCACTGGGTGCGCACCTGGCAAGCCCCGGCCAAACAAGGGGACGTGGCATGAACACGCCGGACACGACAACGCCGATCGCCACCGCGCGCCCCTGGTACATCGGCCTGCTGCTCGGCGCGAGCGGCTGGCTCGCCGGCGGCTTTCTGCTGGTTTTCGTCGCGATGCTGTTCCACCCCGATTCGGCCGGCGCTGCGGCCGTCTCGGGCGCGGTGCTGCTCGCCTCAGCCTGGGGCTTGTTCAAGGCCGACCGCGACGGCGCCTTCACCTCGCAACTGGCACTCGCGCTTTCGTTCGCCGGGCAGTGCCTGCTGCTGTTCGCCATGACCGAACACACCCATGCGCTGGCGGCCGTGGCCGGCGCCGCCTTCGTGCTGCAGGCCGCGATGCTGGCGCTGATGCCGAACCGCTTGCACCGTCTGATGTCGGCCCTGTTCGCGCTGATCGCGTGGGCGCTGATGTGGCGCTTCGGCTTGTTCGGTGAACCCTCGTGGAGCACCGCCAACGGCAGCGCGCCCTCGCTGCCCGCTGCGCTCGGCGGTTGGTTGATCACGTGGTTGCCGGTGGCCGCTGCGGTGGGGCTTCTGATCCGCCACGAACCCGGGTGGATCGCACGCGGCTGGGCGCCGGTGCTGCGCCCGGCGCTGACCGGCCTGGTCGTCGGCATCGCCTTCGCCACGCTGATCTCGTACCCGCTGGAGTCGTTCCGCTGGTGGGGCAGCGCGCCGGTGCGAACCGACTGGCTCGCGCTGTGGCCGCTGCTCTCGGCCGGCGCCGCACTGGTGGCTGTGGCGGCAGCGTTCGCGCTCGGCAGCCGCGCGTTGATGGGCACGTGCATCGTCGCGGTGCTGCTGCATGTTTCGCACTTCTACTACGCGCTCGGCGCGAGCCTGCTGCTCAAGTCGCTGTTGATGCTGTTGATGGGCGCGGCGCTGTTGTTCGCGGCGCGCTGGCTTGCTGCCAATCCCGAAGGAGTGAACGCATGAACAAGCCGATGACCGGCCCACGCTGGCTGACCCTGCTCGGCGCCGCACTCGTGCTCGGTGCGCTGAACTTCAGCATCGTCGGCAAGGAAAACATCAAGCGCAACGGCGAGGTGGTCTACCTGCGGCTCGCGCCGGTCGACCCGCGCTCGCTGATGCAGGGCGACTACATGGCGCTGCGCTTCGCGCTCGCGCAGGAACTCGAGCGCGGCGTCGCACCGGCCGGCACCACGCCGCGCGAGGGCGAGACGCGCTGGGCCACGGTCGCGCTCGATGCGCAGCAGGTCGCGCACCTGGCACCGGCGGACGGTGCCGCGACACTGCGCCTGCGCTACCGCATCCGCGGCGGCCGCGTCTGGCTCGGCACGAATGCGTTCTTCTTCGAGGAGGGCAGCGCGGAGCGCTTCAACGGCGCGCGCTACGGCGAGTTCCGCGTCGACCGCAGCAGCGGCGAGGCCGTGCTGGTCGGGCTGCGCAACGCGACGCTCGACCCGATGTGAAGGATCAGGCCGGGAGCCTGGCGCGCATCGCGTCGATCACGGCCCGGTAGTCCGGCTGCCCGAAGATCGCGCTGCCGGCGACGAAGGTGTCGGCGCCGGCATCGGCGGCGGCGCGGATGTTGTCGACCTTGATGCCGCCGTCGACCTCGAGCCGGATGTCGCGCCCGCTCGCGTCGAT
>JANYFX010000573.1 GCA_025359585.1 Rhizobacter sp.
TGTGCGCGCTCGCGCCGCGGGTGCCAACGCGCGCGGTGTGAGCGCCATGCCCGTCGTCACCGAGAGCGAAGTCGAGTTCACCGCGATCCGCGCACAGGGCGCGGGCGGGCCGAACGTCAACAAGGTGTCGAGCGCGGTGCACCTGCGCTTCGACATTCACGCCTCGAGCCTGCCGGAGGCGATCAAGGAAAGGCTGCTTGCGCTGAGCGACTCGCGCATCACTTCGGAGGGCGTGGTCGTGATCAAGGCTCAGACCACGCGCAGCCAGGACATGAACCGCGCCGATGCCTTGCAGCGGTTGCAGGCACTGGTCGACGGTGTGGCGGTGCCACCGAAAGCGCGCCGGCCCACCAAACCGACCTACGGTTCGAAGCAGCGCCGCCTCGAAGGCAAGAGCCAGCGCTCGGCGACCAAGGCCGGGCGCGGCAAGGTCGGCGGCGAGTGACGATCAGGCGCGCTTGAACATCGCCAGCAGAAAGCCGGCCGCAACGAACAGGCTGCCGAACGTCCGGTTCAACAAACGGATCTGACGCGGCGACTTCAGCAGGCGCAGCAGCCGCGCGGCCAGCGCGGTGTAGCCCGCCATCACGACCAGGTCGGTGAAGGCCAGCGTCGCTGCGATCACCAGATACTGCGGTGCGAGCGCTTGCGACAGGTCGAGAAACTGCGGCACCACGGCGAGCAGGAAGACCGTGCCTTTCGGGTTCGCCGCGTTGATCATCCAGCCGCGCAGGATCAGCGTGCGCGGCGAAACGGCCGAAGCCTCGGCGCTCTCGCTCGCCATCGGCACCGCCGGCGCACGCCATTGTTTGATCCCCAGCCACACCAGGTAGGCCACACCCAACCATTTGACGAGCGCGAAGCCGAAGTTCGACGCCGCGATCAGCGCACCCAAGCCGAGGCCGACCACCAGCACCTGCGTCCAGATGCCCAGGATCAGCCCGAAGGTCATCACGTAACCGCGCGCGAAGCCGTGGTTCAGGCCGGCGCTCATCGCCGCCACGGCACCGGCGCCAGGCGACAGGCTGATCGCCCAGGCGGCAGCGAAAAAAGCGAGCCAGATCGAGAGTTCCATCAGCGTGATGCGCAAGGTGTGGGACGCGAATTGTCGGCGATCGGCTTGCCGCGACAATCCGCCATGGCCAAAGACAAATCGATCTACATCTGCACCGAGTGCGGTGGCACCTCGCCGAAATGGCTCGGCAAGTGCCCGAGCTGCGAGGCCTGGAACACGCTGGTCGAATCGGTGGCCGAGGGCACGCCGAAGAACCGCTACAACACCTCGGCGCGCGGGCTCGTGGCGAGCCAGGCGGTGACCACGCTGTCGGAGATCGAAGCCAGCGACGTCGACCGCCAGCCGACGGGCATCGACGAGCTCGACCGCGTGCTCGGCGGTGGCATCGTCGCCGGCGGCGTGGTGCTGATCGGTGGCGACCCGGGCATCGGCAAATCGACGCTGCTGCTGCAGGCGCTCGACTCGTTGTCGCGAAACATGAAGACGTTGTACGTGACCGGTGAAGAAAGCGGTGCGCAGGTCGCGCTGCGCTCGCGCCGCCTGGGTCTCGGCGGCTCGCAGGTGCGCGTGCTGGCCGAGATCCAGCTCGAGAAGATCAGCGCCACGATCGACCAGGAAGCGCCTGCCGTCTGCGTGATCGATTCGATCCAGACCGTCTACAGCGACCAGCTCTCGTCCGCGCCCGGCTCGGTGGCCCAGGTGCGCGAGTGCGCGGCCCAGCTCACGCGGCTGGCCAAGAGCAGCGGCACCACGATCATCCTGGTGGGCCACGTCACGAAAGAAGGCGCGCTCGCCGGCCCGCGCGTGCTGGAGCACATCGTCGACACGGTGCTGTACTTCGAGGGCGACACACATTCGAGCTTTCGGCTCGTGCGCGCGATCAAGAACCGCTTCGGCGCGGTCAACGAGATCGGCGTGTTCGCGATGACCGAGAAGGGTCTGAAAGGCGTGTCGAACCCGAGCGCGATCTTTCTCTCGACACACGGCGAGCCAGTGGCCGGCGCGTGTGTTCTTGTCACGCTCGAAGGCACTCGGCCGCTGCTCGTGGAAATTCAGGCGCTGGTCGACTCCGGCGGGCCGAGCCCACGACGGCTCAGCGTCGGCATCGAGCGCGATCGGCTGGCGATGATGCTGGCGGTCCTGCACCGCCACGCCGGCATCGCCTCGAACGACCAGGACGTGTTCGTCAACGCCGTCGGCGGCGTGCGCATCAGCGAGCCGGCCGCCGATCTGGCGGTGATGCTCGCGATCCAGAGCAGCCTGCGCGGCAAGCCTTTGCCGCGCGGGTTCATCGCGTTCGGCGAAGTGGGTCTCGCCGGTGAAGTGCGGCCGGCGCCGCGTGGCCAGGAGCGTTTGAAGGAAGCGGCCAAGCTCGGCTTTTCTGTCGCCATCGTGCCCAAGGCCAACGCCCCGAAGAAGCCGATCGAGGGGCTGACAATCCACGCGGTGGAGCGCATCGAACAAGCCATCGACCTGGCACGGAGCCTGTAGAAAATGAATCCTGTTCTCGGGTGGGCGATGGCCGCAGTCGCCGTCGTGGCCGGCTGGTACCGCTATGGCTGGCCGGGTGTGGCGCTGGCCGCGAGCGTGATCGTGTTCTGGCTGCTGATCCAGTTCAACCGTTCGCTCAAGGTGCTGCGCAACGCCGGCAGCGCGCCGGTCGGCCACATCGACAGCGCCGTGATGCTGAACGCGAAGCTGCAGGCCGGCATGCCGATGATCAAGGTCGTGGCGCTCACCAAGAGCCTGGGCCGGCGGGTTTCGGAAACACCCGAACGCTGGGCCTGGGCCGACGCGGGTGGCTCCGAGGTGGTGCTCAGTTTCGACAAGGGCATCTGCAAGAGCTGGGTGCTGAATCGGCCGGCCGACGCCGCCGAGGCGTGATGCGTTTCATCGATGCCGAGACGACGCGCCACTACCTCGGCGCAGCAAAGCTGATCGAAGCGCTGCGGCAGATGTTCATCGAGGGCTGCGAGGTGCCGCTGCGCCACACGCACAGCGTCGGCGAGGGCACGTTGTTGCTGATGCCGGCATGGCGCGCCGGGCGGCGGCTCGGCATCAAGTCGGTGACGATCTTTCCCGGCAACTCGGCGATGGGCCAGCCCGGCTTGCACTCGACCTACCTGCTGTACGACGCAAACACCGGCGTGCCGCTGGCCCAGCTCGACGGCAATGAGATCACCTCCCGCCGCACGGCCGCCGCTTCGGCGCTCGCCGCATCCTTTCTGGCGCGTGCCGATGCGAGCCGCTTGCTGGTCGTCGGCAGCGGCCGCGTCGCCTCGCTGATCGCCGAGGCGATGCAGGAGGTGCGGCCGCTCGCCGAAGTCGTTGTCTGGAACCACCGGGCGGTGTCGGCCGAGGCCCTGGCGGGCCGGCTGCGCGACCAGGGCTTCAACGCCCGCGCCAGCACCGACCTGGCCGCTGCGGTGGCCGCCGCCGACATCGTCAGCTGCGCCACGCTGTCGACCACCGCGCTGATCCGTGGCGAATGGCTGCGGCCCGGCACGCACCTCGACCTGATCGGCAGTTTCACGCCTGCGATGTGCGAGGCCGACGCGGCTTGCTTCGAGCGCAGCCGCGTCTACGTCGACACGCTGGAGGCGCTCGCGAAGTCGGGCGACGTGCTGCGCGCCGTCGAAGCAGAGACGTTCAACGAGAGCAAGCTCGCCGGCACGCTCGCCGAGCTGTGCCGCGGCACGCGCCCAGGCCGCAGCGGCGCGGCGCAGATCACGCTCTTCAAGGCCGTCGGCACCGCGCTCGAAGACCTGGCCGCGGCCGAGCTGGTGTTCGACCACGCCGGGGCCGGTTCGTTATCCTTGGCGCCTGCCCCAACACCCGACCGCCTTGCATGACCACGATCCCCACCGCCGCGCCACGCGAAATTCTTTACTACTGGGAAGACTTTCCCGTGGGCCAGGTGCGCGAATTCGGCCACATGCCGGTCACGCGCGAAGCGGTGCTCGCGTTCGCACACCAGTTCGACCCACAGCCGTTTCACACCGATGACAAAGCCGCCGAAACCTCGGTCTTCGGCCGGCTCGCGGCGAGCGGCTGGCACACCTGCTCGATGGCGATGCGCATGATGTGCGACGACTACCTGCTGCAGTCGAGCAGCCTCGGCTCGCCCGGCATCGACAACCTGCGCTGGATCAAGCCCGTGTACCCCGGCGACACGCTGAGCGTGCGGCTCACGGTGCTCGCGGCGCGCCCGATGGCGAGCCGGCCGACCGCAGGGCTGGTGCAATCGGGCTGGGAAATGCTGAACCAGCACGGCGAGGTGGTGATGAGCATGCAGGGCTGGAACATGTTCGGCCGGCGCGAGGCAGCGGCCGCCTGAAGCCCTGATGAGCCGCAACAGCGACGACGACGAACGCACCGTCACCGGGCCGGTGGCCCGCGACGGCGCGGCGTCGGAGTTCGCGGCGAGCTCGTCGATGTCGGTGCACACGCTGCCCGAAGGCACGCGCATCCGCGACTACAAGATCACCGGGCTGATCGGCGAAGGCGGCTTCGGCATCGTCTACCTGGCTTACGACGTGTCGCTGCAGCGCCGCGTGGCGATCAAGGAGTACCTGCCTTCTTCGATGGCGTCGCGTGCCAACGCCTCGATGGCGGTGGTGGTGAAGTCCACGCGTCACCAGGAAACCTTCGCGCTCGGCCTGAAGAGTTTCCTGAACGAAGCGCGGCTGCTGGCGCGTTTCGACCACCCGTCGCTGGTCAAGGTCTACCGCTTCTGGGAAGAGAACAACACCGCCTACATGGTGATGCCCTACTACGAAGGGCCGACGCTGAAGAAGGTGCTCGCCGACCTGGGCCACGCCCCTGACGAGGCCGCCTTGCGCACCTGGCTGCGACCGCTGCTCGACGCGCTGGCGGTGATGCACTCGGCGCACTGTTTTCACCGCGACATCGCACCCGACAACATCCTGCTCACCGCCAGCGGCCCGCTGCTGCTCGACTTCGGCGCCGCACGCCGCGTGATCGGCGACATGACGCATGCGCTCACGGTCGTGCTCAAGCCCGGCTTCGCGCCGATCGAGCAGTACGGCGAAAGCTCGGCGATGACGCAGGGCGCGTGGACCGACCTGTACGCGCTCGCCAGCGTGGTCTATGCGGCCGTGACCGGGCACGCGCCGGTGTCGTCGGTCGAGCGGCTGATGGACGACCGGCTGCAGCCGCTTTCCGAGCTCGCAGCCGGGCGCTACAGCGAGCCTTTCCTGACCGCGATCGACGCAGCCCTGGCGCTGCGCCCCAAAGACCGGCCACAAACCGTGGCCGCGTTCCGCGCCTTGCTGGATGGGCGCGAGGCGCAGGTCGAACCGTCGGTCGGCTTCGCTTCGACCTTCGCGGCGCCGCTCGAATCGGTGTTGCCCGAGGTCACCGTGCCACCCGTGCCGCGCCCGGCACGTGGTGCCCGGGCCGCAGTGCCGGACATCGCTCTGGACAGCGCGCCGACGCCCTTCGGCGCCTCGACGGCGGCACGACCCCGCCGAGGGCTCGTCTATGCGCTGGTCGGCACGGTGAGCCTGCTCGGGCTCGCTGCGGCGGGCTATTACTTCGGCACAGAGCGTGAGGCGAAGACCGGCGCCGAACCGGCGGTGGAGGCTGCTGCGCCGGCCGCGTCGGTCGTGCCACCCACGCCCGCGCCGAGACCGGCCACGGCCCCCGCTCCTGCACCGGTCGCCGCGCCCGCACCGCCGCCCGTTGCCGCGATGCCCGCACCCGTGATCGAAGCGGCGCCCGCACCAGTGCTGCAAGCCGCGCCCACCTCGGCACCCGCCGCACCGGCAGTGACTGCGGCAGCAAGCAAGCCCAGACGTGAACCCCGCATCGCCGAGCCGCGCGCCACCGAGCCGCGCGCGGTCGCGGCAGAACCCGCAGCCAAGCCCGCTGCCGAGCGCGCGGCCCCCACGAACACACCGACCGCGAAGGCCAGGTGCAGTGATATTCTGCAAAAGGCCTCGCTGGAACCGCTCACGGCCAGCGAAGCCGACTTCTTGAAGAAGGAATGCCGATGATGCTCAACCCTCTGCTGCGCCTTCGCGGCCTTTCCGTCTTGCTGAGTGCGCTGGCCGCTGTCTTGGTTGCCGGTTGCGCCGCCCCGCAAGCCACCTCGTCCAACACCGAACTGCCCTTCGACGAAGCGGTCGCGCAGGCCACCGACGGCCTGGTGTCGCAAACTCAGAAGCTGCCGGCCTTCCTCGCCAAGGTCGAAGCCAAGATCTCCAAACGCGGTGTCGTGCTCGACCCGATGCTCGACGCCAGCAGCGGCCAGCAGACCAACGCCACGCAGTTGCTCGAACGCCGCGTCACCGAGCGCATGGGCTCGAAGTTCGACTCGATCGAGATCCTGCCGTTCCAGAGCGCCAACCTCGGCAAGGCCCAATACCTGCTGACTGGCACGATGACGCGTGTGCAGGCCGGCAAGAGCAAGGGACCGCTGCAGATCAACCTCGCGCTCACCGAACTGAAGAGTGGCAACGTGGTCGCGCAAGCGGCTGCGCTGGCACGCGACGAAGGCCTCGACCACACACCGCTGCCCTACTACCAGGACAGCCCGGTGCTCGTGAAAGACCCCGTCATCGACGGTTATGTGAAGACCTCGGCCACGCTGCCGGGGCAGCGCGCCGACGCCTACTACATCGAGCGCATCGCGGTGGCGACCGTCATCAACGAAGCGAACTCGCTCTACAACGCCGAGAAGTATCAGGACGCGCTGGCGCAGTACCGCGCTGCCGGCGGCGCGCCGGGCGGCGAGCAGCTGCGGGTGCTCAACGGCATCTACCTCGCCAACACCAAGCTCGGCCGCACGGCCGAGGCCGAGCTCGCGTTCGGCAAGGTCGTGGCGTACGGCATCAGCTACAACCAGCTCGGCGTGAAGTTCCTGTTCAACCCGGGCAGCACGGTGTTCTGGTCCGACCCGAAGGTCAGCGGCGCGTACGCGATGTGGCTGCGCCAGATCGCCAAGGAAGGCACGGCCGCGAAAGCCTGCATGAACATCGTCGGCCACACCAGCCGCACCGGCTCGGAGCAGACCAACGAAGCGCTCTCGCTGCAGCGCGCCACCTACATTCGCCAGCGCCTGACCGCCGAAGCCGCGCCGCTCGGCGCACGCGCCAAGCCGGCCGGCATGGGCTTTCGCGAGAACATTGTCGGCAGCGGCACAGACAACTCGGTCGACGCGCTCGACCGCCGGGTCGAGTTCAAGATCGTGCCTTGCGGCTGAACGTTTCCTGACCCGATCCCGGCCCGCCTTCGACGCGGGCCTTCTACTTTCTGCGGATGGACCGGCCCGCGCGAACCCATCAGGGTTTGCACGTGTGTACAACATTATTGTACAGATGTTCAATGTCGGCATGTGCTCCACCGCCATCGCCGCCAAACCCCCGCGCAGCCGCCGCGTGGCCGAGCCGCGGGCCGACCGAAAGCAGGCGATTCTTCTGGCCGCCGAAAAGCTCTTTGCGCAGCGCGGCTACCACGCCGTCACGATCCGCCAGATCGCCGATGAAGCCGGCGTGCCGCTGGCGCTGGTGGGCTACTACTACGGCCAGAAGCACGAGCTGTTTCACGCCATCTTCACGCACTGGAACCGCACGATCGAAGAGCGCCTGGAAGGGCTGCGGCATGTCGCCGCCGACGCGTCCGACGAAGACGCGCTGCGGCTCATCATCGAAGCCTTCACCGGCCCGGTATTGCGCCTGCGCTCCAGCAGCGAAGGCGAGTACTACGCACTGCTGGTGGCACGCGAGCTGTACCACGCGCTCGAAGAAACCGACCGTGTGCTGCGCGCCTACTTCGACCCGATGGCACATGCCTTCATCGACGCACTGCATCAGCGCCTGCCACACGCCAGCCGTGCGCAGGTAGCGTGGTGTTACCAGTTTTCGCTCGGCGCCTTGCTGCACCACCTGAGCGACGAGCGCATCGTGCGTTTGTCGAAAAGCCAGTGCGACCCGCGCGACCCCGTCGGCGGGCAGATGCTGGTGAGCTTCATCGTCGGCGGCATTCGCGCCGCGCTGCCCGTCCCCGTCCCCGTCCCCGCACCCAAAACCAGAAGGAGACAAGCCCCATGAAA
>JANYFX010000596.1 GCA_025359585.1 Rhizobacter sp.
CGCTGCCGCCGATCTGCACGCCGAGCGCTGCGGCCAACGCGCCGGGCAGCTCGGCCGGGTCGGTCACACTGGCCATCTCGACCCAGCACACGCCGTGCGGGTAGGCGTCGCGCCGGCCGGCGAGCAGGTGCTGTGTCAGCAACGACTTGCCCATGCCGCCCGGGCCGACGATGCTGACGAGCCGGTGCTGCGCGATCAGCTCGCCGAGCGCGGCGATGTCGTCTGCGCGGCCGAGCAGCGTAGTCAGGTCAGGCGGCAGGTTGGTCTTGGCCTTCGAGGCGGGTGAGGTTGGGGCCGCCGAAGAGAGCGTAGAAGAGGGTGCCGCCGTCGGAGGGATGGCGGGCGCCTCCTGCCGTGCCGCGAAGCGGTAGCCGCGCCCCGGGATGGTGGCGATCACGTCGCCGCCAAGGATCTTGCGCAACCCGCTGATCTGCGTGGCGAGGTTGCCCTCCTCGACGACCACGCCGGGCCAGACGGCTTCGATCAAGTCGTTCTTCGAGCACAACTCGCCACCGCGCGAGGCCAGCGCGAGCAACAGGTCGAAGGCGCGGGCACCGAGCGGGGCGAGATCGCCATCGACCAGCAGGCGGCGCTCGAGCGGCTGCAACTCGAAGCGGCCGTTGGTGCCAAAGCGCAAGGGCGCGACGAGGGTCATGTGGCGTCCCGCATCGCGAAGGCGATGGCATCGATCTGCTCGTCGCACAGCAGGCGCCCTTCGGCGCTCAGGCGGTCGTATTCGCCATCGCCGAGCGCGACGCGCACCAGCATGCGGGCTCGCTCGATCGCGGCGGCTTCGTTGGGGTCGCGAGGGCCGGCCGGTTCGTTGCACGCGTCCGCATAACCAATGAGCCGTGCTGCAGCTTCGCAGCGGTCTTCGAGCGCGGCCAGCAGCGACAGGTGGTCTGCGAAGACATGCTGCGCTTTGAACGCTCTTGCCTTCGCCCAGCCCGTTTCGAGCAGTTCCCTGGCGTGTGCTGTCCTGCCGAGGGCGAGCCATGCGGCGCCGGTGTTGACGCGTGCGAACAAAAGGCTGCGTTCGTCGCGAGTCCCTTCGAGCATGGCCAGCAGCGCGACGCCCGTCTGCGACGCCGCCAGGGCGTCGCCTGCGGCCAGTTCGGCGTCTATGAGATTGGCCCCGGTGATGTGCTCTCGGCGCCCCGCACTCACCTCCATCGGAAGCAACTCTCGCAGCAACCTCAATGATTCAGCCGCGTCGTCGTGTGCGAGGGCCAACGACTGGCTTTCCATCAGGAACCTGCGCCGGTGAGGTGGCCAGCCGGGATTCTCGATGTCCCGCGCTTCAGCGAGCGCCTCTCGGGCTGCACGGCTATCCCTGACGCCAGAGGAGTAAGGGGCGAGCCGGCACAACACGCGGTAGCGGAGCCACCGCTCTGTGTCAGTGGCGGGCACCGAACGGGTCTTGTGCAGTGCACGTTGGGCCAGCGCGAAAGCGCGAAGGCCATGCCTGGTGTGAGACATCGAAAGGCGAAGACACGCATGCACCTGCAGTTCCACGCGGTCGCCCCGATCAATCAAGGGTTCGCACACCTCGAACAATGCCAGTCGCTCCGCAGGCAGCGACAGTGACACGGCGTCTAGCATCGTGACGGCGATCTGCAATATCAACGTTGGTTCATCTGCCGCCTGCGCCCAGGCGAGCGCCTCGCGGCCGTTGTCCAGTTCGGCGGCCATCGCGGCCTGCCAAGCATCCAGTCCGATGTCGCCTCGGTAGGGTGCATCCAGGTTCGCGTCGAACAGTGCACCCACAGCGAGCGCATGCCGCCGCCGCAACGCCTCATGCTCACCGGCTTCGCACAGCCGCTCCAGCGCGTACAGCTTCGGCGACTCGAGCAGTCGGTAGCGAGGCTCGGCTTCCCCTGCCGTCACGAGCGCCACCAGCGACCGATCGACGAGCACCGACAGCGCATCGAGCACCGCCCATTCGTCGACATCGCCCTCACCCGGCGGATCGGCCACCACCTGCTGCACCAGCGTCAGCGAGGTGCTGCCGGCGAACACCGCCATGCGCCGGAACACCGCGCGCTCGCGTTGGTCGAGGAAGCCGTGGCTCCATTCGAGCGTCGCGCGCAGCGTCTGCTGGCGCTGCGGCGCCGAGCGGTTGCGACCGGCGATCAACAGCTTGAGCCGGTCCTGCATCGAGTCGCGCAGCCGCTGCATGCCGAGCATCGGCGCTCGGGCCGCTGCCAGCTCGATCGCCAGCGCCAGGCCGTCGAGCTGCCGGCAGATGTCGATGACGGTCGGCGCATGGGCATCGGTCAGCACGAAGCGCGCATCGGCGGCCTGCGCGCGCTCGACGAACAGCGCAACCGCACCGAAGTCGCGCGCTTGTGCGGCTGGCAGCGCGCCCTGGGGCACCGCCAGCGGGCCAATGCGGTAGACCCGCTCGGCGGCGAGCTTGAGCGGCGCCTGGCTGGTGACGACGAGGCGCAGGCCAGGCGCCGCATCGAGCAGCGCCTCGGCCACACGGGCCACGCCGTCGACCACCTGTTCGGCGTTGTCCAGCACGACCAGCAGTGTCAGCGGCGCGACCACGCCGCACAGCCCGGCCAGCGGCTCGCCGGCACCGGGCTGCACACCCAGCGCGGCGGCGATGGCAGGCGGCAGTGCGTCGGCCGACGTGATCTGGGCGAGCGCGACCCAGCACACGCCATGCCGATAGGCGTCGCGCCGCAGAGCAAGCAGGTGCTGCGCCAGCAAGGTCTTGCCCATGCCACCGGCGCCGACGATGGTGACCAGGCGATGCCGGTCGACCAGTTCGCCGAGCGCGGCCATGTCGTCGGCCCGGCCGAGCAGCGCCGTCAACTCGGCTGGCAGGTTGGTGCGCAGGCGTGCGGGCTCGGCGATCGGCGTGGCGAGGGCAGGCGTGTCCAATGTGCCGCGGCTCGTCAGTTCGCCCGCAGGGCTGGCGGTGAAGCGATAGCCACGCCCTGGCAGCGTGGCGATCACGCCGCCGCCGAGCAACTTGCGCAGCGCGCTGATCTGGGTGGCGATGTTGCCTTCCTCGACCACCACGCCGGGCCAGACCACGTCCAGCAGTTCCTGCTTCGCGACCAAGCGATCGCGCCGCTCGGCGAGCGCCAGCAGCAGGTCGAAGGCGCGTGCGCCGAGTTCGGCAGGCGCGCCGTCGATGAGCAGTCGCCGCTCGGCAGGGCGGATCTCGAAGCGGCCAAAAGTCAGCGGTACAGCAGCGGTCTCGGGCAGCACGGTCTTCCTGACGGGGAGCGGTGTCGGTGCAGAGGTTACCAGTGGTCACGGGCTGGAACCGCCCGCAGGCGTTGGC
>JANYFX010000621.1 GCA_025359585.1 Rhizobacter sp.
GGCATCAAGACCGAGGTGGCGCACTTCTTCGTCAAGCTCAAGACCGCCGAAGAAGTGCTCGAATACACCGGCGCGTTCTGCCAGCTCTACCGCGAGGAAGGCTGGTACCTGGAGCGCACGGTGCACTACGTGAATCGCGTCGGCCTCGACCACGTGAAGAAGAAGATCCTCGAAGACGCGGTTGGCCGCAGGGCGCTGTGGGAAAAGCTGCAGTATTCGCTCGACGGCGAACCCGATCCATGGTTCGAGTTCGACAAGGCCTCGGTCGACACACGCCAGTTCCAGCCGCTCGCGGCGGTCTGATCCTTCCCACTTGACCGCACCGAATCGAACCGCCATGAGCGACTGGAAACCGATCTGCTCCGTCACCGACATCCCCGTGCTCGGCGCCCGCCGCGTCGAGCGCGCCAAGGGGATTGCCGTGGCGGTGTTCCGCAACAGCGAAGACAAGGTCTTCGCCCTGCTCGACCGCTGCCCGCACAAGGGCGGGCCGCTGAGCCAGGGCATCGTCTTCGGCGAAAGCGTGGCCTGCCCGCTGCACAACTGGTCGATCGGCCTGGCCGACGGCTGCGCCAAATCGCCCGATGAAGGCTGCACCATCCCCTTCGCCGTGAAGGTCGAAGCCGGCCGGGTTCACCTCGACGGCATCGAGCTGGCCACGCTCGCTCTCGATCTGGTCGCGCCCAAGTGCGGGCCTGGTGCATCGACAGGCGCGCTGGGCGACGCAAGCTTCGACATTCAGGCGCCGCACACGGCGTGAACATGCCCTCGGCGGCGTCGGCTCCGACGCGTGAAACGCGGTCGACCTGCCCTTACTGCGGCGTCGGCTGCGGTGTGATCATCGAAGCGCAGGGCGCGCAGATCACCGGCGTGCGCGGCGACCCCGACCACCCGGCCAACTTCGGGCGCCTGTGTACCAAGGGCAGCACGCTGCACCTGACCGCGAGCCACAGCATCACGATGCAGACGCGGCTGCTGCAGCCGCAGTTGCGCGAGCAGCGTGATGCCGAGCGCAGCGTGGTCGGCTGGGACCATGCGCTCGACACGGCTACCCGACGCTTCGCCGACATCATCCAGACGCACGGCCCCGACGCGGTCGGTTTCTACATCTCGGGACAGTTGCTGACCGAGGACTACTACGTCTTCAACAAGCTCGCCAAGGGCCTGGTCGGCACCAACAACGTCGACACCAACTCGCGCCTGTGCATGAGCAGCGCGGTGGCGGGCTACAAACAGACGCTGGGCGCCGACGCACCACCGGCCTGTTACGACGACCTGAACTTCGCGTCCACGCTCTTCATCGCCGGCTCGAACACCGCGTTCGCTCACCCGATCCTCTACCGCCGCATCGAAGACGCGAAGCGCGCCAACCCGGCGCTGCGCACGATCGTGGTCGACCCGCGCAAGACCGAAACGGCAGCGGGCGCCGACCTGTTCCTGCAGATCCTGCCCGGCACCGACGTGGCGCTGTTCAACGGCATGCTGCACGTGATGTTGTGGGAAGGCTGGGTCGACAACACGTACATCGCGGCCCACACGAGCGGCTTCGACGCGCTGAAAGCGCGGGTGCGCGAGTTCACGCCAAAAGAGACGGCGCAGATCTGCGGCATCAAGGAAGCCGATCTGGTGCAGGCCGCACGCTGGTTCGCCGGGCTCGACGACTTGCCTTCGGGTGGCGCACGCAAACCGGCGTTGTCGCTCTATTGCCAGGGCCTGAACCAGAGCAGCGCCGGCACCGCGAAGAACGCCGCGTTGATCAACCTTCACCTCGCCACCGGCCAGATCGGCAAGGCCGGCGCCGGCCCGTTTTCACTCACGGGCCAACCGAACGCGATGGGCGGGCGTGAAGTCGGTGGACTGGCGAATCTGCTCAGCGCACACCGCGATCTGTCGAATCCCGAACACCGCGCCGAGGTGGCCCGTTTCTGGAATGTGGCCGACGTGCCTTCGAAGTCCGGCAAGACCGCGGTCGAGATGTTCGAAGCCGCGGCCGACGGCGAGATCAAGGCGCTGTGGATCGCCTGCACCAACCCGGCCCAGTCGATGCCCGACCTCGCCACGGTGCGGCGCGCACTCGAACGCTGCGAGTTCGTGGTTGTGCAAGAGGCCTTCGCCACCACCGCCACCTGCGCTTACGCCGACCTGCTGTTGCCCGCCACCACGTGGGGCGAAAAGCAGGGCACCGTGACCAACAGCGAGCGCCGCATCAGCCGCGTGCGCGCTGCGGTGCCGGCGGCCGGCGAGTCGCGCGACGACTGGCAAATCGCAGCCGAATTCGCGCGCCGCCTCGAAGCCAAACTGCGGCCCGATCAGCCGAGCGGCTTCGCCCACGAAACACCCGAAGCGGTGTGGAACGAACACCGCGAGTCCACGCGCGGCCGCGACCTCGACATCACCGGCCTCAGCTACGCGCAGCTCGACGCGGCACCGCAGCAATGGCCCTTCGTCACCGGCGCCAGCGTCGGCAAGGCGCGCCTCTACGAAGACGGCGTGTTCCCGACCGACGACGGCAAGGCCCGTTTCGTCGACACACCGTATGTGAAGCTCGCCGAGCCGCGCGACGCGCGTTACC
>JANYFX010000120.1 GCA_025359585.1 Rhizobacter sp.
GTGATCGAGCACAACGCGATGGACCTCGGCACCGAGGACCTGATCACGCCGACCGACATGGTGGTCACGCTCTCGCACACCGGCTACATCAAGAGCCAGGCGCTGTCGGAATACCGAGCACAAAAGCGCGGCGGGCGCGGCAAGCAGGCCACGCAGACCAAGGAAGACGACTGGATCGACCAGCTCTTCATCGCCAACACGCACGACTACATCCTGTGCTTCACCAACAAGGGCCGGGTCTACTGGCTCAAGGTCTGGGAAGTGCCGCAAGGCTCGCGCAATTCGCGCGGCCGCCCGATCGTCAACATGTTCCCGCTGCAGCCGGGCGAGAAGGTCAACGTGGTGTTGCCGCTGACGGGCAGCTTCCGCACCTTCCCGGCCGACCACTACGTTTTCATGGCCACGGCGCAAGGCGTGGTGAAGAAGACTTCGCTCGATGAATTCAGCAACCCGCGCAAGGCCGGCATCATTTCGGTCGATCTCGACGAAGGCGACTTCCTGATCGGCGCTGCGCTGACCGACGGAAAGCACGACGTGATGCTCTTCAGCGACGGCGGCAAGGCCGTGCGCTTCAGCGAAGAAGACGTGCGCCCGCTCGGCCGCAACACCCGCGGCGTGCGCGGCATGATGCTCGACGACGGTGTCAGCGTGATCGCGATGCTGGTGGCTGAAGACGAAACCCAGAGCGTTCTCACCGCCACGCAGAACGGCTACGGCAAGCGCACCAGCATCGTCGAGTACACCCGCCACGGCCGCGGGACCAAGGGCATGATCGCGATCCAGCAAAGCGAGCGCAACGGCAAGGTCGTGGCCGCCACGCTGGTGCGCGCCGACGACGAGATCATGCTGATCACCGACAAGGGCGTGCTGGTACGCACACGGGTTTCCGAGATCCGCGAACTCGGCCGAGCCACGCAGGGCGTGACGCTGATCGCGCTCGACGGCGGCACTCAACTCAGCGGCGTGCAGCGCATCGTCGAAAATGACGCGAACGGCGACGCTTCCAATGAACCCACCGGCGACGCGGGCGACGAACCCCCGACCGAGGAGAACTCCTGATGAAAAGAACGATCGTGGTGGCGCTGCTGGCCAGCGCCACGCTGGCGCATGCCCAAGGCGCATCTGCACCTGCTCCGGCACCCGTTTCCGCCGCCAAGAAGGAACTGGTGCAGAAGGTTCTGCTGCTGCAACAGCCGGCCATTGAAAACATGGCGCGCAGTCTCGTCGAACAACCGGCCGGGCAGATGATGCAGGCCGCCGGCCGAGCACTGCAGCAGCAGGTGCCAGCCGAAAAGCGCGAGGCCGTCGGCAGGGGCATCGAAGCCGACGTAAAGAAGTATGTGGACGAGTCCTATCCGGTCGTGCGTGAGCGGGCCGTGAAGATCGCGCCGACGACGATCGGCGCCGTGCTCGAAGAAAAGTTCACCGATGACGAACTCAAGCAGTTGATCGCCTGGCTGGAGTCGTCGGTCAACAAGAAGTACCTGCAACTCGGCGCCGAAATGCAGAACGGCTTCATGCAGAAGCTCGTCGCCGAAGCGCGCCCGTTGCTCGACCCGAAACTGCAGGCACTCGAGACCCGGGTGCGCACTTCCCTGGGTGTGCCTGCCGCGCCGGCATCGGCAGCGCCTGCGGCCGTTGGCAGCGCTCCGGCCAAGGCAGCCGCGCCCGCACGCAAGGCCTCCGGCGCCAAGTGATCGCGTGGTGATTTCGCGGGGCAACGCCCGCCCTGCCCCTTCGGCACGGGTTGGGCCGGGACGCATGCGAGAATTTGCACTGCACCATGGCTGATTCCTCCCCCGCCGCAAACGCCGACGATCTGCTCGCTTTTCGCGCGCAGATCGATGGTCTCGACCGCGAACTTCTCGCCCTCTTGAACCGCCGCGCGGCGCTGGCGCAACACGTCGGTGAAGTCAAAAAACGTGAAGGCTCGGTGGCGTTCCGTCCCGAGCGCGAGGCGCAAGTGATCGACGGCTTGAAGCTCGCCAACCCCGGCCCGCTCAAGTCCGACAGCGTCGCGCCGATCTGGCGCGAGATCATGTCGGCCTGCCGGGCGCTCGAAACGCCCACGCGCGTGGCCTACCTCGGGCCGGCCGGCACCTTCAGCGAAGAAGCCGCGCTCGGCTTCTTCGGTTCGTCGATCGTGCATGTGCCCTGCGCCAACTTCGACGAAGTGTTCCACGCCACGAGCGCCGGCTCGGCCGACTTCGGTGTGGTGCCGGTCGAGAACTCCAGCGAAGGCGTCGTCACGCGTTCGCTAGATCTTTTCCTGACGACGCCGCTCACGATCGT
>JANYFX010000640.1 GCA_025359585.1 Rhizobacter sp.
CGCCGAAGGCGGCGCCCAGGCGCGATAGCGCACGCCGCCCACCTGCACGCCGGTTTCGCCGGTCGGCGAGAGCGGGATCGCGCGGCCGTTGCAGGTCAGCACATGGCGATCTTCCACCAGGCCGGTGGCCCGCACCTGCAAGCGCTCGATGGACGAATCGACGTAGCGCACGGTGCCCGAGCCGCTCACCTCCTCGCCCATTACGTGCCAGGGCTCGAGCGCAAAGCGCAGCTCGACGCTTGCACCGAGCGCCGAGAACTCGCCATAGCGTGGAAAGCGGAACTCGAAATGCGGCGCGAACCACTCCGGCCGCAGGTGAAAGCCCGCCTCCTTGGTCTCGGCCAGCACCTCGCGGAAATCCTCCCAGACGAAATGCGGGAGCATGAAGCGGTCGTGCAGCTCGGTGCCCCAGCGCTTCAGTCGCTCGGGCCGGTACGGCTTCATCCAGAAGCGCGAGACCAATGCGCGCATCAGCAACTGCTGCATCAGGCTCATGCGGGCGTGTGGCGGCATCTCGAACGCGCGCATCTCGAGCAGGCCGAGGCGGCCGGTCGGGCCGTCGGGCGAGTACAGCTTGTCGATGCAGAACTCGGCACGGTGGGTGTTGCCCGACACGTCGATCAGCAGGTTGCGCATCAGCCGGTCGATCAGCCACGGCGGGCACTGGCCTTCCTGCGCGGTGATGCGCTTGAGTTCGGCGAACGCGATCTCGATCTCGTAGACCGAGTCGTTGCGCGCTTCGTCGACACGCGGCGCCTGGCTCGTGGGGCCGACGAACAGGCCCGAGAACAGGTACGAAAGCGCCGGGTGGTTGTGCCAGTACGCGACCATGCTGGTCAGCAGATCGGGTCGGCGCAGGAACGGTGAGTCGGCCACGGTCGCGCCACCGAGCACGAAGTGGTTGCCACCGCCGGTGCCGGTGTGGCGGCCGTCGAGCATGAACTTCTCGGTCGACAAGCGCGTTTCGTGCGCGGCCTGGTACAGGTGCGTGGCCTGCTCGACCAGTTCGCCCCAGCTGTGCGCCGGGTGCACGTTGACTTCGATCACACCCGGGTCGGGCGTGACACGCAGCAGCGCCAGGCGCGGGTCTTTCGGCGGCTCGTAACCTTCGAGAATCACCGGGAGTTTCATCTCGAGCGCCGTGTCTTCGATGGCGCAGACGAGCTCCAGGTAGTCTTCGAGCGCCGTCGCCGGTGGCATGAAGATGTAGAGCCGGCCGTTGCGCGGCTCGGCGCTCATGGCGGTACGCGTGACAGACGCGGCCGACTCGAAGCGTGCCGGCGCCGGCAGGTTCGGCGTGACGCTGGTGGACGCGCCATGGCCTCCTTCCGAAGCCAGCGCAGCCCGCGAGCGGCCCGCGAAGCTGCCGTTCGTGCCGTTGCTGGCCGCCACCCCCGCGCCGTTGCGGCCGTCGCCCGCAGATTCACTGCCGGCACGTTCACCGAAGCGCAGCCGGCGGTACGGCGGCAGCGCGGCAAAGGTCTGCGTCTGGTCGGGCGGGTAGACCCACGGCAAGTCGCTGTCTTTCGCCCAGGGTTGTGAATCGAGCGGCAGGCGGTAACCCATCGCCGAATCGCCCGGGATCAGGTAACAACGCTCGCTGCGCAGGAACCACGAACCGCTCTGCCAGCGCGGTGTGCCGCTCGGGTTGCGCGCGACCGGCAGCACGTGGCCGACGATCTTGTCGAGACCCTGCGTGAACACGTTGCGGATGCGGTCGCGTTCCAGTTCGTCGCCGAGGCGCGCATCGAACGGGTCGACGTTGATCGGCAGCTTGCGCTCGCGCCACAGGTAGTACCAGACGTCTTCGTGGGCCGGGAACACGAACTCCGGGTTCAGGCCGAGCCGCCTGGCCACGCCGGCGAGGAACTTGCGCGCTTCGACCTCGGTGACGCCGTAGTCCTTGTGCTCGCTCGCGAACAGCTCGGGGTGAGTCCAGACCGGTTCCTTGTCCTTGCGCCAGAACAGGTTCAACGACCAGCGCGGCAGCTGCTCGCCGGGGTACCACTTGCCCTGGCCGTAGTGCAGCAGGCCGCCCTCGCCGTACTTGGCGCGCAGCTTGTCCATCAGGTCGGCGCTGAGGATGCGCTTGGTCGGGCCCATCGCCTCGGTGTTCCATTCGCCGCCCTCGCGGTCGTCGACCGACACGAAGGTCGGCTCGCCACCCTGCGTGAGGCGCACGTCGTTGCGGTTCAGGTCGGCGTCGACCTGGTGGCCGAGCTTCTCGATCGTGGCCCACTGCTCTTCGGTATAGGGCAGCGTCACGCGCGGCGCTTCCCACACGCGCGAGACCGACATGTGGTGTTCGAACACGGTCTCACAGTCGTCGATCGCGCCGCTGACCGGTGCGGCCGAGCCGGGCTCGGGCGAACACGCGAGCGGGATGTGGCCTTCGCCGGCGAGCAGGCCCGAGGTGGGGTCGAGGCCGATCCAGCCGGCGCCAGGCAGAAACACTTCGCACCAGGCGTGCAGGTCGGTGAAGTCGATCTCGGTGCCGCTCGGCCCGTCGAGCGACTTCACGTCGCTCTTGAGCTGGATCAGGTAGCCCGAGACGAAGCGTGCGGCAACGCCGAGGTGGCGCATCAACTGCACCAGCAGCCAGCCGGTGTCGCGGCACGAGCCGCTGGCGTTCACCAGCGTCTCTTCGGGCGTCTGCACACCCGGCTCCATGCGCACGAGGTAGCCGATGTCACGCTGAAGCTTCTGGTTCAGCGACACCAGCCAGTCGTTGGTCGGCGTCTTCTCGCGCGACAGGCTGGCCAGGTAGGCCTGGAACACCGGCGCGTCCTTCAGTTCGGGCGCCTTGATCATGTACGGCGCGAGTTCGTGCGCCACTTCGGCTTCGTACTTGAACGGGTAATGCTCGGCTGAAGGTTCGAGGAAGAAATCGAACGGGTTCAGCACCGCCATCTCGGCAACCAGATCGACCTCGACGCGGAAGTGCGTGGTCTTGTCCGGGAAGACGAGACGCGCCAGGAAATTAGACTGCGGATCCTGCTGCCAGTTGATGAAGTGCCCGGCCGGCTCGACGCGCATCGAATAGCTGAGGATGCGCGTGCGCGAATGCGGCGCCGGGCGCAGGCGCACGACCTGCGGACCGAGGTGGATCGGCCGGTCGTACCGATAGTGGGTCACGTGGTTCAGCGCGACGTGGATGGACATTCAGAACCTCGAAGTGACCAGTTACGAAACAGGCGCGTCCCGAAAATGCCAGCTTGGCGCAGG